>JACDGR010000497.1 GCA_013821525.1 Actinomycetota bacterium | reverse complement strand
CTTGTGGAGTGACGACCGCCTCCCCGACCCTCGGAGCAATGATCAGAACCTGTGGATGGCTCTCGGGCCGGGTGTCGTGAAGGGGCGCACCTTCCCGAAGATGATCTGAAGTCCTGGGAAGCTCTGATCAGGGCCGGCGTTGACGCGCCGGTTCGGGAAGGTACGCCGATGCTCACGGTAGTCCAGAAGGAGAACGAGTCCAACGAGGCGAGCAACTCGCTGCTCGATGAGATCGTCCGAGACGGTGCTCGGGCGATGCTCGCGGCCGCGTTGCAGGCCGAGGTCGCCGCCTACATCGAGGCACACGCCGACCAGGTTGATGAGGACGGGCACCGCCTCGTGGTCCGCAACGGTCACCACGGCGCGCGGGAGGTGACCACTGCGGCGGGGGCGGTGCCAGTGCGGGCGCCGCGGGTCAACGACAAGCGCATGGACGAAACAACGGGTGAGCGGGTGCGGTTCTCCTCGGCGATCCTGCCGGCGTGGGCGCGGAAGTCTCCGCAGGTCGCCGAAGTGCTGCCGTTGCTGTACTTGCACGGGCTTTCCTCGGGTGACTTCGTGCCGGCGTTGGAGCAGTTCCTCGGCTCCGCCGCCGGGTTGTCGCCTTCGACGATCACCCGGTTGACCGCGCAGTGGCAGGACGAGGCGGCCGCGTTCAACACCCGCTCGCTCGCGGGCACCGACTACGTGTACTGCTGGGTCGACGGGATCCACCTGAAGGTGCGCCTGGAGCAGGACAAGGTGTGCCTGCTGGTGATGATCGGTGTCCGCACCGACGGGACGAAGGAGCTGGTCGCGCTCGCTGACGGGTTCCGGGAGAGCTCGGAGTCGTGGGCGGACCTGCTGCGCTCGTGCAAGCGCCGCGGCATGACCGCGCCCGTCCTCGCGGTCGGCGACGGCGCGTTGGGGTTTTGGAAGGCGCTGCGGGAGGTGTTCCCCGAAACTCGGGAGCAGCGGTGCTGGTTCCACAAGATGACCAACGTGCTCAACGCCTTGCCTAAGTCCGCGCAGCCGGGCGCGAAGGCCGCGGTCGCCGAGATCTACAACGCCGAAGACCGCGAGCACGCTCTGGCCGCGGTGCGCTCGTTCGCCGAGCTCTACGCAGTGAAGTGGCCCAAAGCCGTCGCCCGGATCACCGACGATGTGGACGTTCTGCTCGCGTTCTACAATTTCCCCGCCGAGCACTGGATTCACCTGCGCACCACGAATCCGATCGAGTCGACGTTCGCCACCGTCCGGCTTCGGCAGCGAGTCACCAAGGGTCCCGGGTCCCGAGCTGCCGGGATCGCGATGGCGTTCAAGCTCATCGAAGCGGCCCAGGCCCGCTGGCGAGCGGTGAACGCCCCGCAGCTCGTCGCCCTCGTCCGCGCCGGCGCGCAGTTCGAGAAGGGGAAACTCGTCGAACGGTCACCGGACAAGCGCCTCGCCGAGCCGGACGGGGCAGCAGCGTGAGCGCCTACAAGCCTCTGACCGACGAAGAACTGGCGGCCATGGAGCGCCGAGCCGAGGCCGCCAGCAAGGCCCCATGGCAGTCGTTCATCGAAGGTCGGGACCACTGGGCCGGAGACGACTTCATCCGCATCGGCGGCCTCGATGACGACGAGAAGGACATGTACGTCTCGCGCGAGCGAACTCCAGCAAGCGACGCCGATCTGGACTTCATCGCCCACGCGCGACAAGACCTACCCCGCCTCATCGCAGAGGTGCGGCGACTCCGTCAGCCCAACACGGCCACCGACGGAGACTGACGAGACACGCCATCCACAGGTCTTGACGATTGCTCCGCTACTTGCCCGGATTGCGCGTGGGCGGACAGAGCAGTCCATGATCGTTACGGGTCTGCGCGGGGTGGGGAAGACGGTTCTGCTGGGCCAGTTCCGCACGAAGGCTCTCGAGCGCGACTGGGTGGTGGTGGAGCTCGAGGTCAGCAAGCACGACGACACCCAGTTCCGCCGTGAGCTGTCTGCCCGTCTGCGATCGGCGCTTCTCGAGCTTTCGCCCAGAGCACGCTGGACCGAGCGTCTCAGCCATGCCGCCGGGGTGCTCAAGTCGTTCACGGTCGGCATCGACGCCTCGGGCAACTGGTCGGCCGGGTTGGACGTGGCGGCGGCGGAGGGTTTCGCAGACCACGCGAACCTCGCCATGGACATCACTGATGTGTTCATCGCCCTAGGTGAGGCGACCAAGGAGCAGGGGCGTGGCGTCGTGCTCCTTTTCGACGAGGTGCAGTTCCTGAGCAGGTCCCAGCTCGGGGCTTTGATCGAGGCCCTGCACAAAATGGTGCAACGCAAGCTGCCGATCACGATGGTGGGGGCGG
>JACDGR010000496.1 GCA_013821525.1 Actinomycetota bacterium | reverse complement strand
GCCGCGAAGCCCGCGTAGCCGAGGCCGTCCGCCCGTCGGACGGACCCGTCGCGAAAAGTCGGGGAGGGTATCGCACTGCCCGACGAGCAGGCTCGCCTGACCACCTGCGGTCCAGCGTACGGACACCGACAGATCGATCGTAGGTCGGTAGAGCAGATCCATGATCGAGGATGCGAGCCCGTCGAGCGATGCAGCGCTCGCAACTCGCGTTGTGGAGCTCGAAACCGCGCTCGCACGAGAACGTATTCGCGCCGACGAGGCGCAGCAGCGCGCCGACGAGGCACACCAGCGTGCCGACGAGGCGATTGCGGAACGTGATCGGCTGCGCGAGGGATTTCACCAGCTGCAGCTCGAGGTCGAGCTCGCACGTCGCCGGCTTGTTGTCGCGAAGGCCGAGCGAGTCGATACGCTCCAACTCCAGCTCGAGTTCGCAGCCAAGTTGCGAGAGCTGGACGAGCTCGCCGGACTTCAGCCCGGGCCGATGCCGGATCCGGATGTCGACAACCGTCCGCCGAGCGGAAAGCGAAACGGTAAAGCCAAGCCGAAAGGTCGGCGCAAACTTTCCGAGCTCGACATGCCAGAGGAGCGCGTCGAGTTGACCGATCCTGCTCTCGAGGGCACCGCCGAGCGCATCGGCAGCGAAGACAGCTTCAAGCTGATGTGGCGGCGCGCCGGCTACGTGCGTCTCGTCGTCTCGCGCGCAAAATACAAAATCGGCGAAGGCGACAACGCGACAATTGCGACGACCGAGCTGCCGCGCGAACTGATCACACGCTCCCTCGCTGCGCCGGCGCTGCTCGCGCACATCGCAAGCGACAAGCTCTGCGATGGCCTGCCACTGCATCGTCAGGAAGATCGCTTCGCACGGCTCGGCGCACGGATCGACCGCGGCACGATGAGCCGCTGGCTCGAAGAACTCGGCATGTCTGTCGGCGCCACGATCGTTGCTGCGATGCGCGACGATGCGTTCGCGCACGCGTTCTGCATCTCGACCGACGCGACCGGCGTGCTCGTGCAGCCAATTCCCAGCGTCGACAAGATGCCTCGCAGCTGCCATCGCGGGCATTACTTCGTTCAGATCGCCGACCGCGACCACGTGTTCTTCGAGTACAGAGCGCGCGAGACCAGCGCTGTCGTTGGTGAATTGTTTCGCGGCTTCTCGGGCTACATCCAGGCCGACGCCAAGAGTGTCTACGACGCGCTGTTCCGACCACCCCCCGATGGTCCGGCGCTCGAAGACAATGCCCATGCCGACCTCGGCAAGCGACACGAGGTCGGATGTTGGGCGCACGCGAGGCGAAAATTCTGGGAAGCCGCGATCACCAAGGATCCGATCGCGCGCGAGGGACTCGCGCGTATTGGTCGCATCTTCGAGCTCGATCGGTCGTGGAAAAAACGATCCGCCGTCGAGATCAAGTCGATGCGCGACGAGCATCTCCGTGCTCACACCGACGCGTTCTTCGCGTGGGTCGCCGTCGAGTACGAGCGTGTCCGAGGTCAGCGTGGGCTTTTGCGTACGGCGCTCGGCTACGCGCACCGGCAGCAAGGGCCGCTGAATCGGTTCTACGACGACGGTCGACTCAAGCTCGACAACAATGCGTCCGAGCGCGAACTCCGCCGCATCGCGGTGGGACGCAAGAACTGGTTGTTTGTCGGCAGCGATGATCACGCGCAGGCCGCCGGAAATCTGCTCACGCTGATCGCTTCGGCTCGGCTCCACGGTCTTGATCCGGAGGCCTACCTTCGTGACGTCTTCCGCGTCTTGCCGTACTGGCCTCGCGGTCGATTCCTCGAGCTCTGTCCGCGTGACTGGATGGTCACCCGCGCTCGCCTCATCGCCGACGAACTCGATCGCGAGCTCGGTCCGGTCACCGTGCCCGAGCCGTCGACAGCGACGACCGAGTAGTCGACTACGCGCTGATCGAAGGCTCGAGATCACGCATCAACGTTGCCATTTCCTCGCGCCGCGCAGAACACGGGGTTCGTGCAGCGCTTACCGAAGGAGTTCGTCGCGTGGCTCGCGACGATCTATCCACTCCGCTACTTTGATGAGGATCGGAATGATCTCGGCGCGCAGGTCGCGCAGGATCCCAACTTCCTCTACGCCGGCACCTGACGCCGGTGTCCGAGCGCCCAGATGCACTGCCAGCACCACCCACGCAGGTCGTGCGTGTTCTCGATGTCGTAGTAGTTCGCAGGAGGACCTCGACGACGCGCGAGTCTGCACGCATTGCAATCTGATTCGCTCCCAGGTCGAGCACGTACCTGGGAAGAGGGAACGTCGGCGGGTCATCGCTGCACGAGAACTCGAGGAGCATG
>JACDGR010000077.1 GCA_013821525.1 Actinomycetota bacterium | reverse complement strand
CCCCGACCGCTGCACGCTCTTCCTGCAGAGCCAGGTCACGGCCCACCCCGAGTCGGCTTGGCTGCTCTCGGCCGTCACCGGGTTCGGGCAACTCGGCCGCATGACCCAGTTCAAGGAGAAGGGCGAAGGCAAGGAGTTCGTCTCGGCGGGCCTCTTCACCTACCCGATCCTGATGGCCGGCGACATCCTGCTCTACCAGACCGACATCGTTCCGGTCGGCGACGACCAGCGCCAGCACGTCGAGCTTGCACGCGACATCGCGCAGCGGTTCAACTCACGCTTCGGCGAGACGTTCAAGGTGCCGAAGGGTGTCTTCCCCACTGTGGGCGCGCGGATCATGGATCTGCAGGAGCCGACGAAGAAAATGTCGACGACCGGCGGAAATCCGCAGGGAACAGTGCTCGTGCTCGATGAGCCGGCCGTGATCCGGAAGAAGTTCAAGACCGCCGTCACCGACTCGGGTCGCGAGATCCGGTACGACCCGGAGAAGCCGGGCGTGTCGAACCTGATCGAAATCCTGTCCGTCTCGACCGGCCGCTCGATCAAGGAGGTCGAGGCCGACTACGACGGGCGCGGCTACGGCGAGCTGAAAACGGACGTGGGCGAAGCGGTCGTCGAGCTCTGCGCGCCGATCCAGTCGCGCTACGCCGAGCTGCGCGCGGACGAGGCCGAGCTGCGTCGCCTACTGCGCGTCGGCGCCGACAAGGCCCGCGAGACCTCGGCAGAGACGCTTCGACTGATGTACGAGCGCATGGGGTTCGTCGCACCGTAAGATCGGCCGCAGTCACGCGACCCAGGGGAGTCAGGTGCGTTGGGGAATCGATGACTGCGGCCCGTCCCACCTCGTCACCAAACCGTCTGACGACGGTTTCCCTGTTGCCGCGTGCCGCGCCGTAGCTTCGGCGCGACAGGTCATATCGACAAGGGGGAAGAATGTCCTTCGTACGGCGTACGACGATCGCTGTTGCGCTGATCGTCGCCTGTGGCGCGGTCGCGCTCGTCTCTGGTGTCGCGACACACAACGCGCAGGCGGTCGCAGCAGGCCCCTGCCAGCTGGGCGGAAAGAACGCTCCCGTCAAGCACGTGGTCTACCTGCAGTTCGACAACACGCACTACCTGCGTGACCGTGCAGGTGTCCCATCTGATCTCGAGCAGATGCCCCATCTCCTCAACTTCCTGAGAGGGAACGGATCGCTACTCACAAACGACCACACGATCCTGATCTCGCACACGGCGGGTGGGATCCTTTCGTCCCTGACAGGGCTCTACCCCGATCGTCAGGGAATGACGGTCTCGAACTCCTACGACTACTACAAGCCCGACGGCACGCCGCAGTTCACCTCGTCGTTCAAGTACTGGACGGACACCGTTGACGGCACGAACGAGACGATGCCGAACATGGTCGGGGACGGCGGTCAGACCGCACCTGCACCGTGGCTCACCTACACGCACGCGGGTTGCAACGTCGGCGGAGTCTCCGCGGCGAACATCGAGCTCGAGAACAACTCGACCAGCGCCTCGGGCGACATGACGCGGGTGTTCGGCTCCGGCTCCCCCGAGTGGACTGAAGCCGCAAATCCCGCCACGAAGACGAAGGCTCAGGCGGACTTCGTCGGGATCGCGATCCATTGCGCCCAGGGCAACGCGCTGTGCAACACGCCCAACGCGAAGCCGGACGATGCCACGATCTACCCGGGGTCGAGCGACGGCTACTCGGCGCTCTTCGGGGCCAAGTACGTCAACCCCGCCATCACCGGCGGACGACCGTGCGTCAAGGCCACCGACGGGAACGACATCACAGACCCGTCGGGGAACTGCGGGTTCCCCGGCTTCGACGGAGCACTCGCGAAGAACACGCTCGGCATGGTCGCGCAGATGCAGGAGAACGGCGTGCCCGTGACGTTCGCGTACATCTCGGATGCGCACGACAATCACACGCTGACGCGTGCGTCAGGGCCGGGCGAGGCTGACTACAAGGCTCAGCTCGCCGACTACGACACCGCGTTCGCGACGTTCTTCCAGAACCTCGCACAGCACGGGATCGACAAGAGCAACACGCTCTTCGTCGTCACGGTCGACGAAGGCGACCACTTCGCGGGCGGGACCGGCACCTCGCAGCCCGATGGATCGCTTGCGTACTCGCACACACCGTGCGCACCCGCCACGCAGGCCTGCCCGGCAAACCAG
The DNA here is from genome assembly GCA_013821525.1 of Actinomycetota bacterium. Lineage (GTDB taxonomy): Bacteria > Actinomycetota > Thermoleophilia > Gaiellales > Gaiellaceae > PALSA-600. The sequence goes on along the minus strand of JACDGR010000077.1, from coordinate 8,991 downwards.
ATCGGTGAGATCACGACGAACCTCAAGTCGTTCGCACCAGCCGGCAGCCCGTCGTTCGACCTGCACTTCGACGACGCCCCGACCATCTATGTCAACGGCCAGCCCGAGCGAACGAGCCCGAGCGTCAGGAAGCTCGAGCGCGATCTTGGCGGGGCGACGGCAGTCGATCCGTACGTCGGCGGCACGGTGCCGCTGGCTCAGCGGCTCGCGGACACGGTCGAGGAACAGACGCTGCACATGGTCAATGCCGATCCGAAGCGGACGCCGACGTTCACGCTGTTCGGGAACGCCGACTTCTTCGTCCAGGGTTCCAACTCGGCGACGTGCGGCACGCCGACCCAGGCGACGTGCGTCGACCCGAAGTTCGCCTGGAACCACGGCGACTTCCAGGACGAGATCGCAAACACGTGGCTCGGGATCGTCGGGCCAGGCGTCGCGCGCTCGGGGGTCGACTCGAGGACGTGGACCGATCACGTCGACGTTCGCCCGACCATGAACGCGCTGCTCGGGCTGACCGACAGCTACGAGAACGACGGCCGCGTGATCACCGAGATCCTCGGACGAGGCAAGAGCGACGAGTCAGGTGGAGAGCGGGGCGACCCGGCGACGCGGCTCGGCGGCGTCTACAAGCAGCTCGACGCACCGTTCGGAGCGTTCGGCATGGACACGCTCGTGGCATCGACTTCCGCGCTCAAGTCGACCGACGAGTTGCGGTACGACCGGATCGAGTCAGGGATCGTGAACCTCACGCAACAACGTGACACGCTCACGAATGCGATCCGGGCCGCTCTACACGACGCCGCGGCTCATGGAGGCAAGGTGGACGAAAGCCAGGCGAAGAGCTGGATCAAGCAGGGCGATGCCTTGCTCGACCAGGCTCACGCACTCGCTCTCGCGAATCCGGCGTAGGAACGCGGAGCAATTCCACCTCGGAGGGCTCGAGCTCGCGCCATGCGCCGGGCTCGAGCCCTTCGACGTTCAGCGGCCCGTATGAGCTGCGGTGAAGGCGTTTCACGCGATGCCCGACCGACTCGAACATCCGCTTGACCTGCCGGTTGCGCCCCTCGTGGATCGTCAGCTCGACGACCGACCCGGAGATGCGACGCACCTGCGCTCGCGCCGTCTTCGTCTCGTCGTCGGGTAACCGCACTCCGTCGGCAAGCTTGCGCAGGATGCCGTCGGTTGGCTGGGCCCACAGCTCCGCGACGTAGACCTTGTCGACCTCGTACTTCGGATGCGCGAGGCGGTGCGCCAGGTCGCCGTCGTTCGTCAGCAGGAGCGCACCGGTCGTGTCCGCGTCGAGGCGGCCGACCGGCACGACCCGCGCGGGATGATCGACGAGCCCGACCACCGTTGGCCGGCCCTGGGGGTCGCTCGCAGTCGTGACGACGCCGGCAGGCTTGTGCAGCAGGACGTAGGCGAGCTGCTGTTTCTGGAGCGGCGCGCCGTCGAGGCTCACCTCGTCGGTCGGCTGGACGACCGTGTTCAGCTGCCCCGGCGCACCGTTGACGGTGACGCGGCCCTCTTTGATCAGCTCGTCGGATTTCCGGCGTGAGGCAACGCCCGCGCGAGCGAGCCAGGCGTTGAGGCGCATGGCCTCTAGCTCGCGTAGCGCGGATCGTGCGCCGCGGCAAGCCTCGCGAGGAGGCCCTGCAGCGTCTTGCGCTCCGCCCCTGTCAACGAAGCGAGCAACTCCGCATCGACTTCGCCGACGATCCCGCGCAGGCGGTCGAGCTCCTTCTGCCCCGCCTTCGTCAGGCTGACGACGTGGCGGCGGCGATCGTTCACGTCCCGCCGGCGCTCGATCAGGCCGTCCCCCTCGAGCTCGTCGAGTAGGCCGACGAGATAGCTGCGGTCGTAGCGCAGCACGTCCGCGATCGTCGCCTGGGTCGCGCAGGCTCCCTGAGCGAGCACCGCCAGTACCGCATAGGCAAAGGGCACAGCGCCTGCTTCCTCGAACGCGGCGACGGTCTTCTCCTTGGCGATCATCCCGATCCGCTTTGCGAGGAACGAGGGGCTCTCCGCGATCTCGCGCGGTGCACGGGCGACCTGCTTGAGCTCCGTCACATCGACCATGCGATAAGTGTAGCGCTCCCTATCGTTGTGATGCTGTATAGTGGAGTTGTTCCACGATTAAGGGAGAAAACAAATGTCTGATTCCATCACCCCTGCGATCTCGGCACGGCGCTGGGCTGCACTCACGCTGATCGTGGTCGCCCAGTTCATGGTCGTCCTCGATGTCTCGATCGTGAATGTTGCGCTGAGCGCGATCAAGCTCGACCTCGGTTTCTCTGAGACCGGCCTGCAATGGGTGATCACCGCCTACGCGATCGTCTTCGGCGGCTTCTTGCTACTCGGCGGGCGGCTCGGCGACCTGTACGGCCGACGGCGCCTCTTCATGATCGGGCTGCTCGTCTTCGCGGCCGGCTCGGCTCTTTCCGGTCTCGCGTGGTCGTCGGGCTCGCTGATCGCGTTCCGTGCAGCTCAAGGTCTCGGCGGCGCATTGTTCGCCCCCGCCGGCCTCTCGCTGCTGATGACGACGTTCACCGACGGTCGCGACCGCAACCTGGCGATCGGGGTCTGGGGTGCTGCCTCGGGCAGCGGTGGCGCGGCGGGCGTGCTGCTCGGCGGCGTCCTCACCTCGTACCTCAGCTGGCCCTGGATCTTCCTCGTCAACGTGCCCGTCGGGCTGGCGGTCGTCGCCCTGACCCCACGGTTCATCACGGAGTCGAAGCGGCTCCAGGGCTCGCGGCACTTCGATATCGCCGGTGCAGGGACGGTCACGAGCGCGCTGATGATCTTCGTCTACGCACTCACGTACGCGACGCAGCATGCGTGGAGCTCCCCGGTGACGATTGCGCTGCTGGCGCTCTCGGCCGCGCTGCTCACCGCGTTCGTCTGGGTCGAGCGTCGCGCCGCCGCGCCGCTGATGCCGCTCTCGATCTTCAAGGTGCGCACGTTGGCGGCCGGGAACGTGATCACCGTCATCCTCGCTTCGGTCGCGTTCTCGAGCTTCTTCCTGCTGGCGCTCTACCTGCAGCAGGTCGAGCACTTCTCGGCCGCCCAGACAGGGCTCGCGTTCACGGCGATCGCGTTGCCGATCGCAACCGTGTCGAACTTCGTCGGCCCGCTCGTCCGGCGCGTCGGTCCCCGTCCGGTGCTCGTCGCCGGGCTACTGCTGATCGTCGCCTCCGAAGGTCTGCTGATGCGCCTGCCGGTGCACAGTCGCTACGTCGTCGATCTCCTGCCGCCGTTCCTGCTGATGGGCTTCGGGATGTCGCTGTCGTGGGTCTCGGTAACGATCGCGTCGCTCGCAGGGGTCTCCCCTGCCGATGCCGGGGTCGCCTCGGGGATCTCGAACACGGCCCGCCAGGTCGGCGGAGCGATCGGTCTCGCGGTCGTCAGCACGATCGCGGCGAGCTACGGCGGCGTCGACGCCGCGGAGCTCGTGCACGGTTTCCGCGTCGCGTTCGTCGCGCTGTTCGGCCTCGGGATCTTCGGCATCGCGATCGCTGCGTTCTTCCTCGTTCCGCGTGAACCGGTCGCCCAGCGCGAGGAGACGGCCGACCCGCCGCTGCTCGCCGAGGCGGCCTAGCCCGAGCGTCCACCGAGACTCTGGGGATGGCGACGTGCCACACCAGAGCCTCGGTGGCAGCCTGTGGTTCATCCAGGGGAGCAGCTACTCGCGTCGGGCCGAACCGCTAGAACATCGGTGATGACGGGTGCCGAGGTGCTTCGCGCGTTCCAGGAGGCGATGCAGGCTCGCGACTGGGAGCGGGCGCGCCCCCTGTTGCACGACGAGCTCGTGGTCGTCTATCCGCACACGGGCGAACGCTTCGTGGGCGGCGACGCGTTCCTCGCGATGAACCGCGCCTTCCCGGAGGGCTGGACGATCTCGGTGCGGCAGGTGATCGAGGAGGGGGAGCGCGTCGCGGCCGAGATTCGGGTCGAGCAGGACGGCTCGGTGTTCTGGTCAGTCTCGTTCGCGGTCGTGCGAGACGGGCGAATCGTCCACCTGACCGACTACTGGGTGACCGAGCGCGGCGAGCAGCCGCCCGGCTGGCGCGCTGCATTCGCGAGCTAGGCAAGCCGCCTATGCGGGGCGTTTCTCGGCGACCGTCTCGAGCCGCTCGCGGATCTGAGCGACGTCGTCGCCGAGGTCGTCGACGCGCGGTAGCGCGGCGAGCGATTCGAGCCCGAAGATGCGTTCGAAGAGCGGCGTCGTGCGGTAGCGGATCGCGCCGAACTCGTTCTCGCGACCACCCTCGGCGATCAGGCCCCGCTCCGCAAGCCCGGCGATCACGCCGTCGACGTTGACGCCACGGATGCGCGTGATCTCGGGGCGGGTGACCGGGCCGAGGTAGGCGACGATCGCAAGCGTCTCGAGTGCAGCCTGCGAGAGGCCCTTCTCGACCGGCTTCTCGAACAGCCGCGCGCAGGCCTCGGTCGCAGCGGCCGAGGCGCGAAACGCGTAGCCACCGGCCACGTGTTCGAGCACGATCCCGCTGCTCCCTTCGGCAAAGCGCTCACCGAGGACTTCGAGCGCCTGCTCGATCTCGGCGGCGGCGGCCTGGGCGGCGGCGGAGAGCTCCGCAACCGGCAGAGGCTGTGAGGCGACGACGAGCAGCGCCTCGAGCGTCCGCGCCAGTTCGGCGGCGGGCGTCACCTCGGTGGGGATCAGGCGGAGCGGACGTTCCAAGAGAGACTCCTTTCGGCGTCGGCGCGGGAAATCCTTATCGGTGCGAACGGCGCCGCCTGGGCGATCGCAATCTCGTTCTGCTTGCGCAACTCGAGGAGGGCGAGGAAGGCGACTGCGATCTCGACGCGTGAGAGACCGGCGACCTCCTGATCGAAGTCGAAGCGGGCGCGGCGTCGCAAGAGGGTGCGCCATCGGTCGAGGAACTGGGAGACCGGCGGAAAGCGGAGCGCCATGTGGCCGGTCGACGGCTCGGGCGGCTCCACTGCCAGCAAGCGCAATGCACCGGCGAGCTTCTCTGGATCCTGCTGGGCGAGCTTGCGCTCCGCCTTCGGCGCGAGCGGCGCGGGCCCGATGCGGAAGAAGAGGTCGCGGCGATCGTCGAGGCGCTCGCGCAGCCAGTTGGCCGCCTCCTTCGCGCGACGGTACTCGGCGAGGCGTCGCGCAAGCTCCTCGGCTGCCTCCTCAGGCTCGAGCTCGGCAAGCTCTGCCTCCTCCTCTGGGAACATCGCGCGCGCCTTCAGCTCGAGGAGCGCCGAGATCAGGACGAGGAACTCGCCGCAGGCGTCGAGGTCGAGCTCGCCGCGACCGTCCAGGTGCTCGACGAAGGCGATGATGATCTCCGCGAGGTCGACCTCCTGGAGCGGCAGCTCCTCGCGCAGGACGAGCGAGAGGAGGAGGTCGAACGGGCCTTCGAAGGCGTCGAGGTCCAGCTCGAGCTCGCGGACGGCCAGCATCTCTCAGGAGGCTATCGGCGTTACCGGACGCGGCCCTTCGGGATGGCCATCGCCGGCCCCTTGGGCGGCTCGTGCCGGTGCTCGTGCCGGTGCGGCTCCCCCGGACCCGCGCGGAAGAACTGGTGCCAGACGAAGAAGGCGACGGAGGCGACGAAGAGGACGATCGAGACCCAGGCGTTGATGCGGAGCCCCGCGAGATGGTGCGACGGGTCGATCCGAAGCAGCTCTTCGAAGAAGCGGCCGAACGTGTACCAGGCGACGTAGAGCGCGAAGAGCGCCGGCGGGCGGATCCGGAAGCGCCTGCTCACGTAGAGCAGGACGGCGACGCCGACGACGTTCCAGAGCAGCTCGTAGAGGAAGGTCGGCTGATACGTCCCTCGGGCTTGATAACGGGCGGGAAGGTTGAGCGTGTTCTGGTCGTCGATCTCGAGCCCCCACGGCAGGTTGGTCGGCCGGCCGTAGAGCTCCTGGTTCCAGTAGTTGCCGATGCGTCCGATCGCCTGGGCGAGCAAGAGGCCGGGCGCGACCGCGTCCATGAATACGGCGACGTTCATGCCGGCCCGGCGCACGATCACGGCTCCGACGAGCGTCCCGAGGGCGATGCCGCCCCAGACGCCGAGGCCGCCGCGCCACACCTCGAAGATGCCCTGCCACTTGGGGCTCGGCACCTCGCTCCACGAGGTGATGTCGTGGTAGGCACGCGCCCCGATCACGCCGAAGGTGACTCCCCAGACGGCGACGCGCGTGACGAGTTCCCACTCGCCCCCCTGCGCGACCCAGCGCTTGCCCGTCAGCCAGATCGCGGCGAGGATCGCGACGAGGAGAGTCAGCCCGTAGAGATGAAGCGTCAGCGGCCCGACATGGATGACACCGGTGCGGGGCGACGGGATCGAGGCGAGGAGCACGGCGAGATACTGCCCGAACCCGAGGCGGTGCAGCGATTTACCTCACGCAAACCTTGACTAGAGGACCGCGGCGAGGGACGCTGAAGGCCGGGGTCCGACCGTTCACACCGACAGTAAGAGAAAGGACGATCCTATGGAGCAGTTCCGTCGTCTCCCCCTTGGCAGACAGCTGATCCTCGGAGCAGGAATCCTGCTCCTGATCGACACGTTCCTGCCCTGGCAGAAGATCTCGGTGCTCGGCTTCTCGCACTCCTGGACCGCGTGGCACGGCTTCTGGGGCACGGTGATGTGCCTGGCGACGATCGTGCTCGTGGCGTGGGTCGCTCTCCGCGTGCTCGACGTCAAGCTGCCGTTCGAGGCGCCGGATGGCTTGACGACGCTCGGCCTGGCCGCGGTGATCCTCGTCTTCGCGGTGATCAAGAACCTCGTCGACGACTACTCGGCCTGGGGCAGCTACGTCGGCATCGTGCTCGCCGCGATCGTCGCCTACGGAGCCTGGCTGACGTTCGCAGCGAGCGGCGACAAGCTGCCGCAGCACTCGGGCTACACCGGCGGGGGCGCCACAGCTGCGAGTCCCGCGCCGACCGACGAGTCGACGCCGGACGGCGAGCCCGTCTGAGGTTCGCTCGGTAGAAAACGAGTACGAACCTGGCTCGGCTAGGGGCCAGGTTCGTGGGCGTTCAGCGGTCTATTTGAGAATCTGCAGGGCGAGCTCGGGTGAGCAGCCCTTCGTGAGCAGTTCAGCCGCGCGGTGGAGGTCGACGTCCGTGCGCGGTGCGAGCTCGGCGGCAATCGCCGGCGGGAAGCCGGCCCGCTCGAGCTCCGCGGCGCGCCAGGACTCGACGAGCTCTTGCTCGGAGGGGCGGACGTTGGTCTCTGCGGTCGGCATGTTCTTGGTCATCTCCTCTGTCATCTCTTCGGTACAACGTCGCAGATGGTTCTCCCCATACCGGGGGATCTCGTGAATTAACGGAGTTTTTACGCTTGCCCTCGTCGGTGACGCAGACCCCGGTCGTACGAATCCTCGACATTTGGACCGAGTGAGATGTCTGCAGGTGCGGGCATGATGCGGCCGATGCGGCGCTCGGCACCCAAGCGGGCAAGGCTGCCCGCGCGCCTGTGGGCGGCGCTGGCGCTTCTCGCCGCAGCGCTGGCGCTCGTGGGTCCCGCGGCGGCCGGGACGGGCATGTTCGTCGGCGCGGCCGAGGACGACGCGCGCTCGCTCGATCCGCTGACGACGAAGGCGAAGCTGGATCTCGCGGCGATCGCGGGTCTTGGGACGATCCGGATGACGGTGATCTGGTCGCCGGGCGAGACCGCCGTCGGGGGCGACGACCTGGTGGCGCTGCAGAACGCGACGACCGCGGCGCAGTTCGACGGGATCCGTCTGATTGTCTCGATCTATCCGCGCGACCGGCGAACGACGCCGCTCAACTCGCGGGCGCGCGGCGAGTTCGCACAGTTCGCAGCGTCGATCGCGCGCACGTTTCCCGGCATCTCCGATTTCATCGTTGGCAACGAGCCGAACCTCAACCTGTTCTGGATGCCGCAGTTCAGTCCGAGCGGTCGCGATCTGGCGGCACCGGCGTACGAGCTACTGCTCGCAAAGACCTACGACGCGCTCAAGTCGGTCTCGCCGGACATCAACGTGATCGGCGGCGCGCTCTCGCCGCGTGGCCAGGACAAGCGGGTCGCCGCTCGGCAGACGCACTCGCCGACCGCATTCATCGCCGATCTCGGCGCGGCGTACCGCGTGACGAAGCGGACACGGCCGATCATGGACATGTTCGCGATTCACCCCTACCTGATCCCGTCGCGGCTGCCGCCGACCTTCGCACACCCGAATACGACGACGATCGGGATCGCGGACTACCCAAAGCTCGTGTCGCTGCTCATCAAGGCGTTCGCAAAGACCGGTCAGCCGGGAGCGGCGCTGCCGATCATCTACGACGAGTTCGGCTACCAGTCGATCGTTCCGACGGCGAAGCGGCGGTTCTACAGCAACCTCGGTACCCCGGCAGCAGCGGATGCGATCACAGAGCCGCGGCAGGCGCTGTATTACCGGCAGGCGATTGCGCTCGTCGCGTGCCAGCCGACCGTGGCCGGGATGCTGATCTTCCACGTCGTCGACGAGCGAGACGCCGACGCGTGGCAGTCAGGCGTCTACTACGCCGATGGGACGCCGAAGACGAGCCTGGACGGGGTGCGCCAGAGCGCGCTCGCGGCGCGAGACGGGACAGACGGGGGCTGCGCGAAGGACAAAACGGTCGATCCCTTCGAGAGCGTCGCGTTCCATGTGCCGCCGCCGGCACCCGCCCCGCTGCGGGTCGAGCTCGGCTGCACTGTCGGCTGCACCTATACGGCCCGAGTGACCGATCTGACCGACGGCGAGGACGTCGCACACGTCGAAGGCGAGGGCAGTGGCCCGATCGACATCTCGCTGACGTCGGAGACGATCCCGCCGGGCGTTTACCAGTACGCGCTGCGCGTCTTTGTGGTCGGCAAGCCCGGGACGGCCGTGACCCGGTTCAGCGAGCCGTTCACGATCGAGGCAGCGCCGCCACCGCCGCCGGATCCGACCATTGACCCCCCGCTGCCGACGCCCGCGCCCGCGCCGCCGCCGGTGCCGTTGCTGCCGCTGACGGCTTCCCTG
>JACDGR010000495.1 GCA_013821525.1 Actinomycetota bacterium | reverse complement strand
ATCCCGTCCTGATCACCGAGGCCCTGGCGCTAGCGGCGGCAGCAGCGGCGCTCCCGTATGTCCGCCGCCGAGGCCCCTGGCCGGCCGCCGCGTTCGGCGCCGTGCTCCTGGCGGCGACCGCCCTCCTGGCACCCGCCGCGTCGCTCCTGCCACTGATCCTCGCCGCCTGGCTGACGGCCACTGCACTGGCGCTCGAACCGAGTCCATAGGATTCGCCGCGGAGAGGTAGGAACGCCTCCGACCGCCTATGTCTGTCCTCCGCAACATCGAATCGAAGCTCGAGTCGCTCTTCGAGGGCGTGTTCGGTCGTGCGTTTCGGACGAACGTGCAGCCCGTCGAGCTTGCGCGGAAGCTCGTCAAGGAGATGGACGACCACCGCAACGTCTCGGTCTCGCGGATCTACGTCCCGAACGAGTACACGATCTACCTCTCCGCAGCTGACCATGAGCAGTTCGCGAGCTACGAGCGGCAGCTGACGGACGAGCTCTCCGACTACCTCGCAGAGCACGCCCGGCGGGAGAACTTCGTGCTTCTCTCCGCGCCGCGGGTCGAGTTCGAGACCGACGACGACCTCGAGCGGGGCGTCTTCGGGATCGCAACGAGGATGGTGCAGAAGGAGGGCCAGAAGCCCGATGCTCCGGCGACCGAAGCCGAGCCTGGCCACACGATGATCTACAAGCCGACCGCTGCTGCGCCGCAGCCGACGGAGGCCGCCTCGGCCGTCGACCTCGGGATCCAGCGGGAGGTCGCGGTGCTCTCCTGGGACAGCGAGCGGCACGAGCTCTCCAAGCGCCGCGTCGTCCTCGGCCGGTCGAAGGACGCAGACCTGCAGGTGCAGGACCCGAACGTCTCGCGCCGCCACGCCGAGGTACGGCAGGAGGGCGCCACGTACTGGCTGGTCGACCTCGACTCGACGAACGGCGTCGAGGTTCGCGGCAAGCGCGTGAAGCGGCTGAAGCTGGAAGACGGCACGCGCTTCACGGTCGGCGGCACCGAGATCACGTTCAGCCGGGAGCTCACGTGATGCTCGCCTCCGCGCAGGTCGAGACGACGCTCCTCGCCCTGAAGCTCGCATTCCTCGTGCTGCTCTACCTGTTCATCTGGCGGATCGTCCGCTCGGCGGCACGCGATCTGCGCCTGCCGCAGGAATCGATGATCCTCGCGCCTGCGCAGGCGGCAGCCGCCGGCCTGATCGCGCAGCCGTCCGCGCGCGAGCTCGGGCGCCTCGTCGTCCTCGCGAGTCCTGCGCTCGAGGCGGGCGAGGCGTACTCGCTCGATTCGCATCCCTTGACGATCGGCCGCGGCACGAACAATGACGTCGCGCTGCCGAACGACGAGTACGCGTCGACACGGCATGTGCGGTTCGAAGCGCGCCGCGACGGCGTGTACGTCGAGGACATCGGCTCGACGAACGGCACGTTCGTGAACGGCATCCGGCTGACGCGCGACCGTCGGCTGACGCCGGGCGACGTGGTGCGCGTCGGCGAGACCGATCTGAGGTTTGAGCCGTGAACGTCGCACACTCGGGGCGGACCGACACCGGACGCAAGCGGCGCCGAAACGAGGACGCGTACGTGATCGCACCGCCGCTCTTCGGGATCGCCGACGGGATGGGCGGCGCGCAGGCCGGCGAGGTTGCATCCGGGCTCGCCGCTGCCGCGATGCAGGAGAGCGGTGCGAACGGTGGCGGTGAGGCGCGCCTGATCGAGCTGATCCAGGACGCGAACCGCCGCGTGCACGAGCGCGCCAACACGGATGCCACCGCCTCAGGGATGGGCACGACGATGACGGTCGCACTGGTGGAGCCCGACGGCACGATCGCGTTTGGACACGTCGGTGACTCGCGGGCGTACCTCTTGCGCGACGGGAAGCTCGAGCAGCTGACCGACGACCACTCGCTCGTCGCCGAGCTCGTGCGCCGCGGTGAGCTCTCACCCGCGGAAGCCGAGATCCATCCGCAGCGATCGGTGATCACGCGCGCGCTCGGAACAGACCCCGACGTCGACGTCGACGCGTTCTCGGTTGCGTCCCGCGTCGGTGACGTCTATCTGATCTGCAGTGACGGGCTGTCGTCGTTCGTCGATGGTGAGAATCTCGAGCAGATCCTCGAGCGCAACCACGATGACCTCGACGCGGCGACGAGGTCGCTGATCCAGGCCGCGAACCGCGGCGGCGGGGACGACAACATCACCGCCGTCGTCTTTCGTGTCGACGAAGGCGCTGCACCTGCGGCCGCCTGCGAGCCGGACGAGCAGACCCGCGAATACACCTCTCCGATCGACGAGGAGGACACGCTGCATCCGGAGGACGGCGTCCTGCCGCCC
>JACDGR010000494.1 GCA_013821525.1 Actinomycetota bacterium | reverse complement strand
CACCTACCTCGCCATGCTCCACCTCGCCTGCGGCCTGATCACATGGCGAGCCGCCGACTGGAGACGCCTACCGCAATAGGCTCTAAGCGCCCTGCTGCGGAGGATGAAGTTCAGTGCGACTGAGGTCGGCGCTCGAGGTGGCCACCCCTACGCCCGTCGCTCGTCGTTGGACGCGCGCCGTGTCTCCGAAGCGCTGCGCGGTCAATTGCCCTCGGGTGTTCTGGGAGACGCCCAGGAGGTTTTTGCGGGGGTGGGTGCGCGAGGTTCGGCGTGAGCGGGTTTGCGGGGACGGTTGCTGTCGGGTCGGGACGGCCGCTGTCGTCTGTTTGCGAAATCTTTTGTGATGCGGACATTCGACTGCGGCCAGCTGCGGCCGGCGTTTGACCGTTTTTCGGAGTTCGCGGGTCGCGTTTTGTCTTGGTGTCCGGCCTGTTTGCGATCCTTTTCGTAAGTTCGTTGATCTTTTCGTGTCCGTCGGATTTCTGGAAGGGGTTCGGTACCTGTGGGGTATGAGCTTGATCCGCTTTTCTCGATTGTAACCTCGGAGCTGTGGGAGCGTGGTCAGCCGAGTCCCGGGATCATCCGTGAACGGACCTACAGTCCCTTCGTCCAGCGGTTTACGCTGACCCCGGAGGAGTTTCGGGTGAGGTGGGCCTACCGAATGGGGTCGCCCGAGAAGACAGTCGAGACTGCCGCCGGTGAGGTCAAGGTCGACTGGCAGCAATGCACCAAGGGCGGCGTCAGGCCGTACGTGTTTTGCCCTGTCTGCAGGCTTCGGAAGATGAAGCTGTACTACGTGGAGGGTCGGGTCTCCTGCCAAGGCTGCCTGGGTGTGCTGTATCGCAGCCAACGCGTGCCGTTACAGGTGCGGCAGCTGGAGCGTGCCGCGGCGATCCGCAAGAAGCTCGGCGGGGAGAGCTGGGCGGGTGCTCCGATGCCGCCGAAACCTCGGGGGATGCAGTGGCGCACCTACCGGCGGCTGACCGACCAGATTCTTCGCTTGGAGGCCTCAGCAGCCCAGGGCACATCTGTTGGCGAGGCGGCGGCGAGCCGAGATGGGAGTCCGATTTTGCTCGACTCCCCCAATGGTGGAGAAGCGTTACTGGAAGCTGTGGTGGCCGAGTTGGAGGCGGCGGCGGCCAAACGCGAACTGCTAGAGTGAATTGTCACAAAATCTGAAATGGCCGGGCGCAGCGTCAACTGCCCCGGCTCGGCAAAGGAGGCAACGCTCCCATGCACATCGACTCTATTGCGCCGCCCGCCGGCGGTACAGCACAAGAAGCGCCGACCCTGGAAAGAGCCCGGCCCTTCCCGGCCGTGGAGTCCGCGGCTGAGGCCCAGTCGGAGCAGCTGACCAACCCGCGGCGTCAGCCTACAAAGGCGGCTTTGACGGTGGCTGAGGCGGGCAGCCGTTACATCACCCACAAACAGGCGGTCGGGCTGAAACGCTCGACACTGCAGGACTACGAGTCCTATCTGCGTGTCCACCTCGCACCATTTTTTGGGGAGCGGCCCCTCGATTCGATCGATCTCGAGCTGGTCGAGGAGTTCATCGCCGCCAAACGCCAGCAAGGAAAAGCGACCAAGTCAGCGATCAACTATGTGCTGCTGCTGAGCGCGATCTTCGGCCACGCCATTCGACGCGGCTGGTGCACGAGAAACCCGGTGCGTGATGTCGAGAAACCGCGAGACGACCGTAGCCGTGACATCAGATTCTTGAGCGGCGCCGAGCTCGAGGCGCTGCTGGCGGCAGTGCGACAAACGACACTCGGCCGCAGCGATCGGGTTCTCTACCTTGCTGCCGCCATGACCGGCATGCGACGCGGTGAGCTCTTAGCGTTGCGCTGGCAGGACATCGACTGGCAGAGCCTGCAGATCCGGGTGCGCCGCAACTACACCCGCGGCGAGTTCGGCACACCCAAGTCGCGCCGCTCGACCCGCACCGTGCCACTCGCACCACGGCTGGTCTCAGAACTGAAAGACCACCTTGAGCGTTCGCGTTTCAGCGAGGCAATCGATCTCGTCTTCTGCAACCCGGCCAGCGGCGCCGTCCGGGACGGCTCCCATATCCGCCGACGCTTCATCGCGACCGCCGGCCGGGCCGGTCTGCGGCCCGTGCGTTTCCACGACCTCCGCCACACCTTCGGCACCCAGATGGCAGCAGCAGGGGCACCGATGCGCGCAGTCCAGGAATGGATGGGACACAGCAACTACCAAACCACCAGCATCTACGCCGACTACGCCCTCGACCCCGCCCGCGGCGCCCACTACGCCACACTCGCCTTCCCACCTCCCACCGAACCAGCCGACAGCACGCCGGCGGCG
>JACDGR010000493.1 GCA_013821525.1 Actinomycetota bacterium | reverse complement strand
CATCTGCTCGGAGGAACGGTTCGCCGGCCCATGCCTCGGCGCGGAGGGCGTCGGCCCGAATGGCCAACGCGTCCCCCGACTCAGTCGGAGATTGCGTAATGGTTTCTGCCAATGCGTGCGACACGACTGACGTGCCGCCTCCTCAAAGGAATGCACTCGCGGTGAGTCCTCGATCACCGAGCGCCTGCGGAGAATAGCCGATCCCTCGGCTGGAGGGGCTGGAGCCTCCCGAAGCGAGGCCCGATGCCCTTAGATCGGCCCGCCGGTGTCCCCGAAACCGCCGAAGATCGCGAATGGATTGCCCGGCATGCCTTCCCACACGAGCTCGCCTCCCGGCTCGACCTCTCCGTCGAGGCGAGCCGCCAGCTCACGCGCCTGCTCCTCGGTGGCGCAGCCGGCGATCACGAAGCTCCAGCGGCGCACGACGCCGTATCCCTCGGCCTCGAGCCGGTCGGCGAGCTCCCGCGCAGCGCGATGGTCACGCGCCGGGATCCGCACCTCCCAGGGCGCGTAGCCCCGGGCGAGCACCTCGGCGTCCGGGTCGGCGGCGGGCGGCTCGTCATCCCAGCGCTCCTTCGCCTCGAGCCAGTGCTCGGTGACCAGTGCCGTCGGCGCCGTGTCGAGCTCGCGCAGCTCCTCCTCGATCGCCCCTTTCGCCTGCTCGAGCTCGAGCGACGAGCTGGCGTAGATGAAGACCGTGCCGTTGTCCTCGGTGACGGCCAGGCGATGATCCTTCAGCTCGTCGGCGAGCTCGCGGGCATCCGAGCTCCAGAGCCCGAGCCTGCTGAGCAGGCCGCCCGTACCTGCTGCCCCGAGCTCGATCCTGAGCCGCCAGTCGTCGCGCGCCATGGGGCGAGCCTATCCGCAGCGCGACCGCCCCCGGACGGCGCACGCCTCCCACAGGCAAGAATGCAGCGACTTTGCTCGACGTGTCCGACAACGAATGGCGCAGACCGTCGCGGCGGCTGCGCACGGCACGGCACTTCGAGGTGATCCTCGTCGCCTGCCTGGCGTTGATCGGTTTCGGCTTCGTCGCGGGACTCGGGTCGACGCGCGTCGCGCTGATCGGTGGCGGCGTCGTCCTCGTCGCGGCAGTGGTCGCGGACGTGCTCGCCCAGCGGCGCGTCGGTGCCTGGGGCTACCTCGAGCGTGAGGACGATCTGCTGATCCGGCGCGGGCTGCTCGTCCGGCGGCTCTCGGTCGTGCCGTACGGGCGGATGCAGTTCGTCGACGTGACGGCCGGGCCGGTCGAGCGCTCGCTCGGCCTTGCGACGGTGAAGCTGCATACCGCGGCGGCCGCAACCGACGCGCGCATCCCCGGGCTCGAGGCCGAGGAGGCAGCGCGCCTCCGCGACCAGCTCGCGACGCTCGGCGAGGCGCGAGCCGCGGGGCTGTGAACGCTCCCGGGCCCGGCTGGCATCGCCTCCATCCGCTCTCGCCGGTCGTGGGCGCGGGCCGCGCGGTCGTGACAGTGGCAGTCATCTTCGCGCCGAGCGTCGTCGGGGGCGGCCGCGACACCTGGGGCTCCGCGGGTCACCTCGGTGTGCTCGGCGTGCTCGTGCTCCTCGGATTGGTCTCGTGGCTCGTCACGCGTTGGCGCATCGAAGGCGACGCGCTGCAGATCGAGACCGGGCTCGTTCGCCGCAGGTCGTTGCGCTACCCGTTGGTGCAGATCCAGGCGATCGACACCGTGCGCCCGGGTATCGCACGACTCTTCGGGCTCGCGGAGCTGCGCCTACGCATGGCTGGGACCGGCGGTGCCGCGCGACTCGCCTACCTGCCGGCCGGTCAGGCCGACGCTGTGCGCGCTCAGCTGCTCGCGGCGCGGCGGGTCGAAGCACCCGGGCACGCACCGCCTGCGGAGTACGAGGAGGTGCTCGTGCGCATACCGACCGCTCGCGTCGCCGGCTCGGTCGTGCTCAGCTGGCCGGTGATCGTGATGTCGATCGAGGTTGCGGTCCTTGCGGTCTCGGTGATCTACAACCTGACTGTGCTGCGCACGATCGCGGGCAGCACCGCGGTGTTCTTCATCGGAGCGGCGGCCACGCTCTGGCGCGGATTCAACCGCAGCTATCGGCTGACGGTCGCCGACGCGCATGACGGGCTGCGCGTCAGCTCCGGCCTCGTCGAGACGACGGCGGAGACGATCCCCCGCGGTCGCGTCCAGGCGGTGCAGATCACGCGGCCCGTGCTGTGGCGACCGCTCGGCTGGTGCCGGCTCGAGGTCGATATTGCGGGTCGGGTCGGTGGCCGCGGCCACGGTGACGAACGCGGTGCCCGCCGGCAGCTCCGCTCCGTGCTGCCTGTGGGGACGCTGGCGGAGGCCCACGT
>JACDGR010000076.1 GCA_013821525.1 Actinomycetota bacterium | reverse complement strand
CTCCTCGTCGGCACGATCGATCTCGTCGATCAGCAGCACGACGCGCTGCTCGGACTCGATCGCCTCGAGCACCGGCCGGCGGATCAGGAACTCCGGCCCGAAGAGCTCCGACTCGTCGACGGTTCCCGACTGCGCCGCGCGGATGTGGAGCAGCTGGCGCGCGTAGTTCCACTCGTACACCGCGTGGGCGATGTCGAGCCCCTCGTAGCACTGCAACCGGATCAGCGGCGCACCGACGGCCGTGGCGATCGCCTTCGCCGCCTCGGTCTTCCCGACCCCTGCATCGCCCTCGAGGAGCAGCGGCTTCTCGAGCGTCAGCGATAGGTAGAGCGCGGTCGCGAGCCCACGGTCCGCGAGGTACGACGCTCCGCTGAGAGCCAAGTCGAGCTCGTCGATCGACGCGAATGCCATGACTCAAGACTAGCCTCGCATCGTTTTGGACGTATGCGCGCAACCGCGCTTATGATCCAGCGCATGACCCTTGACGTGCTCTTTCCAGCGTCCGCGGACGAAGCGGCAACCCTGTACGGCGACGGCGAGGGGATCACCGTCTTCGCCGGCGGAACGATCATCCTCCCAGAGATCGCGGCCGGGCGCCTCGTGCCCGAGCGCGCGCTGATGCTCCACAAGAGCGGCCTCGACGAGATTCGAACGGACGGCGACCGCGTCCTGATCGGCGCCATGGTCACCGTCGCAGCGCTCGCCGAGGGCGATGACCCGTTCCTCGCAGGGGCGGCCTCGCAGGTCGCCGACGGCGAGATCAGGCGGAACGCCACGGTTGGCGGGAACATCTGCTCGCCCCCGGGCGATGACGCGCAGCGCGGCGACCTCGGCGGCGCCCTGATCGCGCTCGGTGCGCGTGTTCGCTCAACCGGCGCGGGTGGCGAACGCACCGAACCGGTCGAGGACTTCCTCGCCGGCGACCGCGCGGGCCGCCTCGTACTCGAGCTGGAGTACGACGGCTTCGAACGGCGCACCGGAGCGCACTCGCTCCGCCGCAGGCACGCCCACTCGTACGCGATCGCCGGTGCCGTCGCGTGCTCGCGCGCCGACGGCTCCGATCTGCGCGTCGCCGTGACGGGTGTCGGCCCGACGGCCGTCCGCTGCCGCTCGGTCGAGCAGAGCCGCGACCCTGCAGACGTTCTGAAGGACGTGCAGCCGGTCGACGACGCCGTCGCAACGGCCGCCTATCGCACCGCCGTCCTCCCAACTGTCGTTCGTGAAGCCCTCGACCATCTGGAGCACGCATGAATCTGATCGTCAACGGCAGCGAGGTGGAGATCGTGAGCCCGCCGCTCACCCCGCTTCTGCATGTCCTGCGGGACGAGCTCGACATCACAGGGCCGAAGGCGGGCTGCCAGCAGGGCGGCTGCGGCACCTGCACCGTGCTGATCGACGGCGAACCGCGCCGCTCGTGCCTGACCGCAGTTGCAGCAGTCGACGGCGCGTCGATCACGACGATCGAAGGCGTCGGCCAGGCCGAGGAGCTCTCCGCGGTTCAGGCTGCGTTCTACAAGCACTATGCCGCGCAGTGCGGCTTCTGCACGCCGGGCATGGTGCTCGCGGCAACGGCGCTGATCGAGCGCAAGGGCGGCCCCGTCGAGCGTGACGAGGTGCTCGAAGCGCTCGGTGGCCACTACTGCCGCTGCACGGGCTACGTGAAGATCATCGACGCGGTGATGGCCGCGTCCCGCGGCGAGGTCGACTCGGTGGACGACCTGCCCGTGCCCGAGCCCGGCCAGCCCGAAGTCCTGCCGAAGGGAAGCCCGGCATGAAGGCCGTCGGCGCACGTCTCCCTCGCTACGACGGCCTCGGCCACGTCACCGGCCGCACGCAGTTCGTCGACGACGTTCGCGTCGGCAAGACGCTCTGGGTGAAGGCGCTTCGCTCGACGCATCACAACGCAGCCATCACCTCACTCGACACGAGCAAGGCCGAGGCGATGAAGGGCGTCCGCGCGATCATCACCCACAAGGATGTCCCGAAGAACGTGTACGGCCATCTCGAGGGGCTCGGCGTGCCGGGCGACGAGCCGCTGCTCGCCGACGGCGAGGTGCGCTGGCTCGGTCAGCCGATCGCCGCCGTCGCCGCCGAGTCGGAGGCGGCTGCGCAGGCCGCGGTCGAGGCGATGGAGATTTCCTACGAGGAGCGCCCGGCGCTCTTCGACATCCGCAACGCGCTCGACCCGGATGCCCCGGAGATCCATCAGTGGGGCAACGTCTACCCGCACTACGGGCCGTACAACCACCGGCGCGTGCGCAAGGGCGACATCGACCGTGCGTTCGACGAGGCAGACACGATCGTCGAGGGCGTCTACCGGCCGCAGGCGATCGAGCAGGTGCCGATGGAGACGCAAGTCAGTCTCGTCGTCCCGGAGGCGAGCGGCCGCCTGACGATCTACTCGTGCACGCAGGCTATGTACTTCTCGATGGGCGTCGTCGCCGCGCACCTCCAGGTGCCGTTGAACAAGCTGAAGTTCGTCGGTGGCACCGTCGGCGGTGGCTTCGGCGGCAAGGTGGACACGGCGACCGAGACGATCTGCGCGCTGCTTGCGCTGAAGGCGCGCAAGCCGGTCAAGTGGCGGTGGACACGCGAGGAGGAGTTCCTCGTGTCGTCGACCCGCGCGCCGTGGCACATCGAGCTGCAGGATGCGGTCTCGAAAGAGGGCTGGATCCTCGGCCGGCGCACGGTGACGCTGCATGACTCCGGGGCATACGCGCGGTTCTCGCCGTATGGCCTGACGAAGCACGCGTTCCACCACTCCGGCGCGTACACGATCCCGAACCTGCGGTTCGACGGCTTCGTCGTCTTCACGAACCGTGTGCCGACAACCGCGATGCGCGGCTTCGGCGTCACGTCGGTGTCGTTCGCGGTCGAGACGCACATGAACCGGATCGCCGAGGTGATGGGGCTCGACCCGTGGGAGCTGCGGCTCAAGAACGCGAACCGGATCGGCGACACGAGCGGTAACGGCGTCGTGCTCAAGGATCCCTCGACGGTCGCGGTCACGCTCGCCGCTGCCGATCGCGTCGGGATCGAGTTGTCGGCCGAGTACCGCGGCATGAACGAGGAGCCGCGCACGGGCGCGTTGCTCCCGGAGCACCTGGTCGCCCAGCAGAACCTGAACGGGGAGGGAGCCTGATGGCAAAGCACCACGGTCGCGGGTTCGCGACGATCGAGTACCCGACCGGCATGAACCAGAACGGCGACCCGAGCCAGGCGTGGATCAAGCTGAAGCCGGACGGCCGCGTCGACGTGTTCTCCGGCACGGTCGACATCGGCCAGGGGTCAAAGACAGTCCACACCCAGATCGTCGCGGACGCACTCGGCGTTCCCTACGACTGGGTGACGATGGACAACACGAACACCGACTCGTCAGCTGTCTGCACCGGCACGTTCGCGTCGCGCGGCACGTTCATCGGCGGCAACGCGGTGCGGCTCGCGGCAGAGAAGGTGCGCGAGCGGATCCTCGACATCGCGTCCAAGGAGCTGGAGATCGATCCGTCCGACCTCGACATCGAGGACGGCGAGGTGATCGCCCGCGGCGCACCGCAGAAGAAGATCAACGTCGCCGACGTCGCCGGCGCCGCGACCTATAACTACGGCGAGCTGATCAGCGGCTCATCGACGGCGCTGAAGCCCTTCGCTGACGTCGACGACGCGACCGGGCAGGTCGAGATCGAGCCGCACTCGGCGATCTCGTACGCTGCCTGCGTTGCAGACGTCGAGGTCGACGACGAGACGGGCGAGGTGGTCGTGCAGAAGCTCGTGCAGGTCTACGACGTCGGACGCGCGATCAACCCGACGCTCGTCGAGGGACAGATCGAAGGTGGCGCGATCATGGGCCTCGGGCTCGGCCTGCTTGAGAACAGCTATCCGTACTACCCATCGGTCAAGCACCGCGGCGGGCAGTTCGGGGCGTACCTCGCCCCCGCGCTGCGCGACATGCCGGAGATCGACAACGTGATCATCGAGAACCCGTCTGCGGACGGCCCCTTCGGCGCGAAGGCGATCGGCGAGATGGCGAACAACGCACAGCCGCCGGCGATTGCGAACGCGATCTTCGACGCGGTCGGTGTGTGGCTGACGGAGATGCCCGCGACCCCCGATCGCGTGCTCGAGGCGCTCGCCGCCAAGCGGGAGCCGACGCGCGACGGGAAGCGCGTCGTCTTCGACGAGCATCTCTCGCTGAAGGCCGTCTCCGCGAACCAGGGTGAAGGGTTCTTCGGTGTCGAAGCCTGAGGCGACCACCGAGTCGCAACCGTTTCGCACCTGGAACGGCCGCGACTCGTGGGAGTTCGTCGACGGCGTGCGGCTGCATGCGATCGGCGGCGAGCAGGTGCTCCTGTGCCGCGTGCAGTACGCGCCGGGCAAGCAGGTGCCGTGGCACAAGCACGACGACACGGAGCAGGTGATGTTCGTCCTCGAAGGCGAGGTCGACATGACGATCGAGGAAGACACGACGACGCTGCGCTCAGGCGATGTCGTCGTCGTCAACCGCGGCCTGCACCACAAGCTCTACTCGGAGCACGGCGTCACGTTCATGGAGGCGCTGGCCCCGGTACCGCTCGACCACGTCCCCGACCGAGCACTCGATCTGGTGCTCGGCCCCGACGGCGGCGCTACGCACGTCGAGAAGTAGGAGTTCGCCCATGCCACTCGTCCGCGTAGAACTGTTCGAGCGCCGCTTGACACCGGAACTCGAGTCGAAGCTGATCGACCGACTGACAGAGACGCTCGTCGAGGTGCTCGAAGCACCGGAGCTGAAGTCGCACACGTGGGTGATCGTCGAAGGCCACGACGCCCATCGCTGGGGCCGCGACGGCAAGCCCTGGGACGAAGCCGGCTAGCCCTCGCTGCGTTCGGGCGGCACCTGCGGAAACACTCCCGCAGGCTAGAGCGGCCGGTGAGCCGCCCCACCAACGTCAGCGGTCGCCGATTGCGTCGTGAGCGAGGACGCAGTCAACTCCGCTTCACGATCGCCGTTGAGCGCGACGGCGCCTTCAGGGCGATGCAGTTGTTGTTGATCTCGTAGACGAGCGATTTGGGAGTAATTCTGGAGCAATTCCCGAAGGTGTTTCCAGAGCCGCGGACGTACTTGATGTAAACCTGCACGATGTATCTGCCGCCGCGGGTGTAGCGGTGAGTGCCCGTTATCGCGGCGGTGGCGCCGGGCGAATCGAGCGCGCTGGTGCCGGGGCACGCTCCGCCTAGGCGGGCGACGCCCGAAGTCGATCGTGTGCCGTCACCCCACGCGATGGAGATCCACGCGACCCGGTAGTTGCCGTTGTTGCCGGGGTAGCTCGCGGGGGGCGGGAAGTTGCAGCGCGAGTGATCCTCGTATTTGGCGACAGTGTACGAACCTCGCTTCCCCGCGACGGCACGGAAGCTGACGGGACAGATCTGCGTGGTTGACACATCGAGCACGCACGACGCGGTCTGCGCGGCAGGCGCCGGAGTCACCGCGGCGCCAGCGACCACCACGACGACGAGTACTGCCGAGCACAGCAAAAAGACGAAGGACGAAACCATGTGTTCCTCCCGATCGGAACTTGAGCGACTCATCCTCGTCGAGAACCCGGACGGAGGCGCGTTCGAAGCGGCCGAAGGTCGGCGGGTTGAGGTGCGTGACCGGTTGGGTCACACCCCTCAGGCTTCATTGCGGACACTGGCCCTGGCAACGATACTTCCGCGGCTACAGCCTTGACGATCGCGGACGGCGAGGTCTGAGCGAGTTACCTAAACGACCAGGGGTTCGTGACCTGTGCATCCGCGCCTTCTGCGCGCCAGTCAGCGTACGCCTCCGCCGAGCTATCGGTTTCGTTCGACACCGAGGCGTCATACTTTGCCGCCTTTTCGTTGACCGCGTAATGGCATGCGTCCTGGCGCCGTGAGCCGATCATCAGCACGGCGCAAGGCCCATCCCCAGCTCCCACGAAGATGTGCTCACTGCCGGCTGGGCAGTGGAGAAAGTCCCACTGGTGCAGCGCGCGCTCTTCGTCGTTCACAATCGCAATGCACTCTCCGTACAGGACGAGAAAGTCCTCTTGCACCGGTTCCGAGTGGTAGCGGCCGTTCGGCTCGCCCGGCTCCATGACTTGGACGTTGACGCCTGTGTCAGGCCACGTCACGCCATCCGGCTCGAGCCGGATGAAAGTGGCTCCTCGCGGAGCTCCGATCGCGGGCGCGTCGGCGAGATTGATCACGAACGGCTCGTCGATGGCCACACCATACAAATGGAAGGACGATGCAGGCCAAGCGATGCTCTCGCGTCCTCTGGCGCCATGCCCGAAGTCTGGCGCGCGCGACGGTTCTACTCTCAGCACGTACGCGACCGGCTGCTGACAGGAGCCTCGATTCGCCTCGTCGGAGGCTTGGTGGCGGTTCTGCCGTTGCGGATAGGCCTACCCTCGCTCGCTCTCTTCGCGCTGTTCGCGCTCGCCGCTCTCGTGTCTCGCTCAAGGGCGCGCAGGTAGCCCCTCAGGCGTCAACGCGGAACGCGGCCCAGGCCAGCGTTGACCGGTTTCTCGGGCCTCTAGGGCGGGTGGACGGATCTGCTTACGCACCGGGGGATGCGTCGGGCCAATCTAGCTGGGCTCAGTGACCGGGTATTTTCGGACCCCACTCAAAGAACGGCTGGTTGTGTGGTGGATGCATGCAGACGCCGGAGTAGAGGAGATTGTCGCCGGAAGCCGACGTTGAGAGCGAGCGACACGTGAAACCGGCAGGCCCTTTGATTCGTGCGGTGCCCGGTTGGTGGGTGAAGGCGATCACCCGGTCTCGCACCGAGGAGCAGGACATGCCGCGAGCGACGAGTCTGTAGGTGGTACCGCTGATCCTGCCGCCGGCAGCGCGTGCGTGCCATGGCGCGCCGCTGACCACGATCGAGCACTGAGACAGGCGCGCGTTTTGCACCAGGGAGCCGTGACCTTGCGTTGGGCGTGCCTGTCCGACCGAAGCGCCGACCAGCAGCGCAGCGGCGGGCGCGAGCGCGAGGGTTGTGCGAGCGAGTTTGACGCGAACTCTCTGCATTCCTCTCATGATTGATCCCTTTCCGTTTCGGTCGGGCGGACACTAAGGTCGGGTGCAGGCGCGCCGAGTTGGCGGGCGAGCATCAGCGTGTTCCAAACGTGCCAAAGGTCGGTCAGCTTGCCTTCCGCGTCGTAGCGAAAGAAGTGCATATGGGGAACCTCGACGCTTGCGCCGTTCACGGCCAATCCCGCCATCGGCCCCATGTGCAACGGGCCGCGATGGGTGCCCCGCATCGTCGAGCGGCAAGCCACCACGTCTCCTTCGGCGACCAGTTCGTGCACTTCGAAGCGCAGGTCGGGGAAGGCCGTTCGCAGCGTCGAGATGACCGTTTTGAGATGAGCTGCGAGGTCAGTCCCAGCGGGTTCTTCGTGGTCGACCGCCCCTCGAGCCAACGCCCTGTCGACGAACTCGAGATCTCCGCGGTTGAACATTGCCTCGAAGCCTTCGAGCGTCGATGCTTTGAGTCCCTCACTCTCCATGCGACACCCTCCTTAGAATGATGTTCTAGTGAATAGAACCGTATACTAATTTGATGCCGAGCGCCAACAATCGAAGGCAAATCGCGGCAGAGGCGACCCAGCGGTCGATCGTCGAGGCAGCCTCGCGGTTGTTCCTCGCGCATGGCTACAACGCCACCTCGGTCAGCCAGATCGCCGCCGAAGCAGGTGTGGCGATCCAGACGATCTACAACGCGGTCGGCTCAAAACGCGACGTGCTCTCGCGCGTTCTCGATTTTGCCGCAGCGGGAGAGCGCTCGCCGTTGCCTGTGCCCCAGTTCATGCGCGAGCAAGCCCAGGCAGAACCCGATCCGAGAAAGATCATTGCGCAGCTCGTGGCGTTCTGGCGCGGCGCGCTCCCGCGCACGGCGCCTGTCTTTCGCATCATCCGCGAAGCCGCAGCCGCTGATCCCGAGATCGCCGCCCTCGAGCGAAGCCGTGCCGCACAGCGGTTGCGCAACTACCGCCAAGCGGCGACGCTCATTGCGCAGCGAGGCGCTCTACGCAACACCATCACCGTCGACCAGGCCGCCGCCTCGATCTTCGCGATCGGCCATTCCGACGCATACCGAGCACTCGTTCTCGAGGGCGACTGGCACGACGACGACTGGGCCGCATGGGTTCAGGCGACGCTCGAGAACGCATTGCTCGAGCCCTAAGCGAACCCGCAGGTCTTTGCGAATGGTCGCGACGCCCGTCGAGGCGGTCGATCCTCGCGGGGCGCTCGTTAGGGTGTTGCTTGCTTACTCCCACAACCTGAAGGAGGACGGCCGAATGAGCGGTTACGCGGTGGCGCAGATTGATGAGATCGACGAGATCGATGACGGCCGCGTGCTTGCGCGCCCCGTCCGGTTCCACTTCGGCATCACGTCGTTCGGCGTCAACGCGTTTACAGCTCATCAGGTGGGCGATCGGCTGATCAACGAGCACGACGAGTCACAGGAGCATGACCTGCAGGAGGAGCTGTACCTCGTCCAGCGCGGGCGCGCGACGTTCGAACTCGACGGCGAGCGCGTGGACGCGCCCGCGGGCACCCTCGTCTTCGTCCGCCCAGCCGTGAAGCGGACAGCGTTCGCTGAGGAGGCGGGAACGACGCTCGTCGCGCTCGGCGGGACTCCGGGAAAGGCGTACGAGGCACAGGGCGGCGAAATCTGGATGCCGCTCCACCATCTCTACGAGTCAGGCCGATACGCCGAGGCCGCCGATCAGGGACGCGAGTTGATCGAAGCTCATCCCGAGTACGCCGGGCCGCTCTACAACCTCGCATGCTGCGAAAGCCTCGCCGGTCGGACAGACGACGCGATCAGCCATCTCCGGCTCGCGATCGACCGCAAGGAATCGTTCCGCTCGCTTGCTGCCGAAGACAGCGACTTCAACCCGATCCGTGACGAGGCCGCTTTCAAGGAGCTGGTTCAGAGCAAGGCATCCGAGCCGGCTACTGGATAGGAGACTCACTCCGTTTGCTCTGGGGGACATCGCGAGCGGAGAGTCCGGCGCCGGCCCGGCTGGCACAGTCGGCGGTACTCGGCCCAGCACGCCGCTGCTCGCCTTTGCCGAGCTGGGCGTTCTGACGCATCGCTCCGATAGGTTGAAAGTCGTGGACGCGAAGGTGAACCTTGCCGAGAAGTTCGAGCTTCTGGTCGGGCCGTACGCCCCCCGGATCATCGGCTTCGTCAACGACTACAAGCTGCAGATCGTCAAGGTCAAAGGCGAGTTCGTCTGGCACAAGCATGACGACACCGACGACTTCTTCCTCGTCGTGAAGGGATGCCTGACGATCCAACTCCGCGACCGCGACGTCGTTCTCAACGCGGGCGAGTTGTTCGTGGTGCCGAAGGGTGTCGAGCACTGCCCATGGGCGGATGAGGAGACGCTCGTCCTGCTGATCGAGCCACGCGGCACGCGGAATACCGGCGACACCGAGTCGCCGCTGACGGCGACAGAGCTCGAGATCTAGGCGACGCGGGCGCCGCACGCCTCGTCGTCGCACGATTCGCTGTAGACCAATTGACCGCCGCTCTGGCTTCATCCGGGACACTCGCGCAGGGCAGGGTCGTCGTCCTCCGAGTTCGTATCCTCGCCTGGATGGAACCAGCCGGGTTACACGGAGCACCGAGGACGTGAGCGGGCCAATGCACTCGGACGAGTTGTCGATCGACGCTGGTCTTGTGGAACGCCTCGTTTCGGAGCAGTTTCCTGACTGGCATGAGCTGCCGCTCCGCCGCGTCGAGCCAAGCGGCACTGACCACGCGGTCTTCCAACTCGGCGATGAGCTATCGGTACGGCTCGCGCGCCGCAACGGCCCGACCGAGGCGGGCGGCCCTCACTGGGACTGGCTAGCCTCGCTTGCAGCGAAACTGCCAGTCGAGGTTCCCGTTCCGGTGGCCCAGGGGCACCCGACGACCGAGTACCCCTGGTTCTGGGAGATCCACACGTGGGTGCAAGGCGAGATGGTTCCGGTCGAGCAGATCGACTCCAGCCAAGCCGCGCGTGACCTAGCGGCAGTCGTCTCGGTTCTTCGATCGGTCGGTGCGGAAGGCGCTCCCGTGGGACGGGGCGTTCCGCTGGCCGAGCGCGACCGGGGCGTGCGCGACAGGTTTTTGCGCTTCGGCCGGCCCGCGGTGCTGGCGAAATGGGATCGCGCCCTCGCCGCGCCCCCGTGGGACGGCCCACCCGTCTGGCATCACGGTGATCTCGATGCGCGCAACTGGCTGATCCGAGAGGGACGAATCAGCGGCGTGATCGACTGGCGCTGCATGGGTGTCGGGGATCCAGCATGTGACGTTATGGTCGCGTGGAAGCTGCATTCTCCCGATCTGCGTGACGCGTTTCGAGAGGCTCTGCCGACAGACGACGCAACGTGGGATCGAGCGCGAGGTTGGGTCGTGTCACAGGCGGTCATGGCGCTCACCTACTACACGCCAGCGAGCAATCCCAGCCTGTACCGCGAAGCTGAGAGTTGGCTTCGCCTCGTGGAGGTTGTCCGGATTCTCGTAGAAGTTTGAGCGGCGGTCCTCCCGCCCCGTTCGTTGCCGTCGGCAGCGTTTTGGGCGAGTGAAGTCCATTCGAGACAGGAGGAACCGCCATGAAGAAGGTACTCGGCGCGAAGGTCGTCACGACTCTGGGCGCGGCTGAGGGCGCGTTGCCGGCGCAGATCCAGGAGGCGCTCGGCGAGCTGGTGGGGGCGGCGAGGGAGGGTCTGCTTGCGCTCAGCGTCGGTGTCGGGCTGGGCGTCGTGCATGAGTTGATGGAGCTCGAGGTCGACGAGGTCGTGGGCCCGAGGGGCAGGCACAACCCGGCCCGGTCGGCGAAGCGGCACGGCCGCGAGGACGGGTCGATGACGCTCGGCGGGCGGCGTGTGCAGGTCAGCCGTCCGCGGATCCGCTCGGCCGACGACGCGCGTGAGCTGCCGGTCGAGACGTACGCGTACTTCGCCGACCGCGACCCGCTGACCCGTGCGGTGATGGACCGGGTGCTCGCCGGCGTCTCGACCCGCAAGTTCGCCCAGGTGGGCGAGCCCGTCGGTGTCGGCGTCGAGACCTCGAGTAGCGCGACGAGCAAGACGTCGGTGTCGGAGATGTTCGTCGAGCGCAC
Source organism: Actinomycetota bacterium (assembly GCA_013821525.1). Lineage (GTDB taxonomy): Bacteria > Actinomycetota > Thermoleophilia > Gaiellales > Gaiellaceae > PALSA-600. The sequence continues at coordinate 157 of JACDGR010000076.1, read as the reverse complement.
CGCGACCGCGCTCGAGGAGCTGATGTCGCACCGGCTCGACGACGTGCGTCTCGCGGTGATGATGCTCGACGGGATGGAGATCGCCGATCGCACCCACGTCGTCGCGCTCGGGATCACGACCGACGGGGTCAAGATCCCGCTCGGGCTCTGGGAGGGC
>JACDGR010000492.1 GCA_013821525.1 Actinomycetota bacterium | reverse complement strand
CACGTCGACGCCGCGATGCTCGTAGAAGCGCTTGTCCTCGGCCGCGACGATCGCGTGCTTCATCCACGGCGAGATCGCCTTGGACCTGACGATGATCCGCGCCTGGTCGCCGCGGAGGATCGAGAGCACCGTGTGTCCATCTCGGGCGTAGACGTAGGTGTTCGCTTGCGTCCGCTCCGTGGCCGGGTCGAGCTGCGGGATCTTCGCGGCGACCGCGGTCAAGAGGCCGACGGTGAACGCGGCCGCGCCCAGCAACCCGAGAATCACGAGGAGGGCGAGGAGCCTGAGCTTGCGGATCCGCCGACGACGTGGCCGACGTGCATTTCTCCGTAGGAGCGCCAGAACCGGGGTAGTCTAGCCCGCTGATGGGAGACGAGCTCACCGGCCATGCGGTCGACGTCCTGCCGGCGGGAGGGCTCGACCAGAAACTGAAGCTCGGCCGGCCGCTGCGCGTGAAGCTCGGCGTGGATCCGACCTCGCCCGACGTGCACCTCGGTTTCGCGTTCGTGCTCGAGCGACTCGCCGACTTTCAGCGTGCCGGTCACCAGGTCGTCCTGATCGTCGGCGACTACACGGCGCGGATCGGGGATCCGTCCGGCCTCTCGAAGGAGCGGCCGATTCTCGCGGACGATGTGCTCGACGAGAACTCGAAGTACTTCGCCGAACAGGCGTTCCGAATCCTCGACCGCGAGCAGACGGAGGTGCGCCAGAACGGTGAATGGCTCGGGCAGCTCTCGTACGCCGACACGGTGCGCCTGGCCCGCACGATGACCGTTGCCCGCTTGCTCGAGCGCGACGATTTCGCCAAGCGCTTCTCCGCTCACGTGCCGATCTCGCTCTCGGAGCTTCTGTACCCCGTCATGCAGGCCTATGACTCGGTTGCGATCGAGGCCGACATCGAGATCGGCGGCACCGACCAGCGCTTCAACCTGCTCGCGGGCCGGGACGTGATGCCGCAATATGGCCTCGAGGCGCAGGTCGTGATCACCTACCCGCTGCTCGTCGGGACCGACGGCGAGCTGAAGATGTCGAAGTCGCGCGGCAATTACATCGGGATCACCGAGCCGCCCGCGGAGATGTTCGGCAAGACGATGTCGATCCCCGACAAGGCGCTCGAGCAATGGTGGGAGCTGCTCGTCGGAGCCGAGCCGCATCCGGGGGATCCGATGGCCTGGAAGCTCGAGCTGGCGCGCCGGGTCACGGCTTGCTGGCATGGGGCGGAGGGCGCCGCGGCCGGCGAGGAGCACTTCACCCGCGTCGTGCGCCGGCACGAGGCACCGCAGGAGGTGCCGGCCCTCGCGCTCCCGCCTGGCGAGCTGATCCACCTGCCGGCCTTGCTCGTCGAGAGCCTCGGCGTCGGCTCGACCTCGGAGGCCCGGCGGCTGATCCAGCAGGGCGGGGTGAAGCTCGACGGCGTGGCTGCTCCGGGCCTCGACGTGCCGCGCGAGCTGCTCGCGGGTGCGCTCCTCCAGGTCGGCAAGCGGCGATTCGCGCGCCTCTCCGCCTGATCGTCCGGCCTGAAGGTTGACAGCTGGGCCCTCGCCGCTATACTTCTTCGGCCGTCCGAGAGGACAGCGCACGGAAAACCCTGTAACTCGACCATAGGAGCCTCCAGGCCCGACTCGTAGTGCTACGATTCGTCCCATCGGAGGCCTCTGGCGCGAGTCTGAGGCTTTTTTTGCGCCGTCGTTCACTGACACGGCACCGGTCTTTGAAAACTCAACAGCGAACGTTCTTCGATACGTCGAGAACTCGTGCTGCTCGGACAGCCGACCACCCTTCGGGGGCGGGCGGACTACGGCAGGACGAGGAATCAACCTCGTCGGTCCTTCGGGGCCGACCTTTGAGCACTGCTCTTCTTTCCTTGAAGAGCACAAGCTCGAAGTGAAAGGACTGTCGGCTAGAGGCTTTCTTCGGAAAGACTCGTGCGCCGGCAACCATTCTTCACGGAGAGTTTGATCCTGGCTCAGGACGAACGCTGGCGGCGCGCTTAACACATGCAAGTCGAGCGAGAACCAGGCCTTCGGGCTTGGGGAAAGCGGCGAACGGGTGAGTAACACGTGGGCAACCCACCCTTGGTATCCGGATAGCCCGAGGAAACTCGGATTAATACGGAATGGCCCAACAGCCTTTCGGGGCGGTTGGAAAAGGTAGCTTCGGCCTCCGACCAAGGACGGGCCCGCGGTGGATTAGCTTGTTGGTGGGGTAATGGCCTACCAAGGCGACGATCCATAGCTGGTCTGAGAGGACGATCAGCCACACTGGGACTGAGACACGGCCCAGACTCCTACGGGAGGCAGCAGTGGGGAATCTTGCGCAATGGGCGAAAGCCTGACGCAG
>JACDGR010000491.1 GCA_013821525.1 Actinomycetota bacterium | reverse complement strand
CGGCAACACCCCAAACGAGACCGCCGCGAACTACCGGTCCGACACGGCCGGGAAGACCGAATCAGACCACGAGATCAAAAACGAAAACCAACTAAAACAGTCGGCGTAGAACCCGGGACGGACCAGCAGATCGCCCGGGCACGGCCACTCATACCGGTTGGTGGGCTCCTTGACGCCGGCGACGCGCCGAGAGATCCCGGCACGCCTGAGCACCTTCCAGACCGTCGAATGCGGAAAGCCCGTCGCACCTGCGATCAGCCGTGGCCCCCAACCGGTCTGTCGGCGACAGTCACAGATCCTCTGCTGCAGCTCGGGAGCAAGCAGCCGCGGCGAGCGTTGCGGCCGGCTCGAGCGATCAAGCAAACAGGACAGGCTCCGCCTGGCCTCCTCACCCGCCGCAAGCCAGCGCTGCCACCAGCGATGCGCCGTCGCCGGCGAGACACTGAACACGGCCGCGGCAGCCCGAAACGACAGACCATCCTCGATCGCGCGCACCAACGCGAAACGACCAGCCAGTCCGAGCTTGGCGTTAGCGTGCAGATACATCCGAGCCCTCCATTGACGCGTGAGTCCGGGAAGACCCACAGCCTCAAAGGAGGGCCGGATAGAACCCTCAGCCGTTCATAACCTCTTTAGGCAGGACAGCTAGGCCCTACCTCGTCGGCAGATGAGCCGATCGGCCTATGCGCTTGAGGCCCCGCGCCTGCACCATGCCGCTGTGCTCTCGGGGTCAACGGGGAAAGGGTGAGGGACGTGGCGGCTACCCGCATAGTGCTTGTCGACGACGACGATTTGCTCGCCGAGCTGCTGCGCGTCAACTTCGAGACCGACGAACGGTTCGATCTGGTGGGTCGCGCGAGGAATGGGGCAGAAGGCATCGAGCTCGTCGAAGAGCTCGGCCCCGATGCCGTCCTGATGGATCTGCACATGCCGCTGGTCGGGGGAATCGAAGCGACGCGCCTCCTGATCGCTGCAGATCCCGATGCCTGCGTGATCGCCTTCACGTCCTCCCGCGATGCTGGAGAATTGGCACAGGCACGTGCGGCAGGTGCTGCTGCCGTCCTCGAGAAGCCCTTTGACCCGCAGCCGTTTCTCGACGCAGTCGCAGAGCACGCACACGACTGCCGCCTTCGAGCCGCCTGAGGCTTGAATCCGTAGGTCGATCGTTCTAGTGTCGGCGTCCTGCGGGTCGCCTCTGTGCGTCGACTCGCGGGGTCAACGTCCACACAAACACAAGGGGAAGACAAACGACGAGGCTTCGTCTCACCACGGTTCTCGCGGTCTTGGCAGTCGCGCTCACGGTCGCGGGATCAGCCGTCGCGTTCGACTGCATCCGCGTCTCTGCGTCGCTGCAGGGTCCGCAGCAGTCCACCAACTCGGGGAACTGGCTGCTGTTCGACTTCAGCACCGTCCAGGGCGCCCAGACCACCTTCGCGCACTCCTTCGGCGCTGACCTGTCGGCTGCCGACGCGGCGTGTTTCGTCAAAGCCTACGGGGCGGCGAACCAGCCGCTGTACTTCGCATTGGGCATCGGCGTCGCCGGTGGGAAAAAGACGACCACGACGTCGAACGGCGCACGGGCGGGGATGTTCGGTGTCCTTGCTTGGCACAACCGCAACGTCAGGGTGTTGTCGAACGGGACGAGGATCGACCATCTCGACGACAGCCCCATTCTCGGCGCGTTGTTCGGCGCGTTCGACACCGGCGGGATCGTGCCGCCTGCTGCGGGGTAACGCGTGAGATCGGAGTGCCGGCGGCCGCGAGTCCATCGTCGGCGCTCCGTTTCTCGTTGCAGTCGAACGGCCGGTCTATAGTCGCGCTGTGACGTTCTACGCCGTTCCGTTGCTCGCGAGCAGCGACCTGCGCGCGACGTCGGCGTTCTACCGCCAGCTCGGGTTTGAGGAGCTCGGCGCGCCGGTGGACGAGTGGGATTACCTGATCCTCGGGTACGGCGGCGGCGAGCTCCATTTCGTCGGACCGTCGCTCGGTGCGCGAAACCCAGGGAGCTCGTTCGTCTACGTCGACGACGCTGACAGCACATACGCCGAGTGGAGCGTGAAGGCCGATCGCGCTGCGCGCTTCAAGCCGGCCGGCGCGACCAACTTCGGCATGCGCGCCTTCACGATGTTCGACCTGGACGACAACGAGATCCGTGTCGGCTCGCCGCCGCTGCCGCGGCACCTCGCCCCTACGCAGTAACCCACACCCGGTCTCGGCGACCGGCTGTCAACCAAGCAGCGGCCGAACGCGGAGTCCGCGAGCCATGTCCGAGGTGTACGAGCAGCCGCGAGCCGAAGCGCGAGACCGACGACGGGCATCCCACCCGCAGGACCTCGAGAATCGCATGCCCAGGGGC
>JACDGR010000490.1:969-2361 GCA_013821525.1 Actinomycetota bacterium | reverse complement strand
CGCTCGTAGCGAGGTCGGCACCAGCTAGGCGGTGACGAGCGCCAGGTCGGCCCGCAGCGCCTCCAGGTCGAAGCCGTTCGGCGCCAGGCCGTGCTCCAAGAAGTCTTCCGAGAGGATGCAGTAGGCCTCTTCGCAGTAGCGATCCCAGAAGCTCCACGTCATCCGTTGTAGCCGCCCCCACGTGACGACGGTCAGCCCCGCAGCGTCGAACCGCACGACGTCGACCGCATGCCCGCCCCACGAGCCAGGCTTCGCGTCGCCGCTCAGCGTGCCCGTCCACGTCCACGTCGGCTGCCGCTGAGCGGTGACCGGCAGCGCCAGGCCGATGTAGAGGCCGCCGAAGAGCCAGGCGGTTGCCTGAACCAGCCGATGGTCGTGCACCGAGACGCGTGCATACGCGCCAATCCGGTGCCGCCCGATCCCGCTGTCCCGCCAAAAGCGCAGGACGTCCAACTCGTACGCCCCTTCCTCGCCCGTCGCCGAATCGACCACCTTCACGCGGTCGAACGCACGCAGCACCGCAGCCTCCGTCACCTCGACCGCCGCTCCTCGCGCCTCGGCGGTCCACGCCTCGATCATGTGCCCGGCCGCAGCGGTCGTGCAGTCACCGCGCTGGTCGTTCGCGTACATCGGCCACTCCGCGACGTGCGAGGTGAGGTCGAGCGTCGAGGGTGGCGGCGGAAGCTTCGCCCGGTCGACGTAGCGGCCGATCGACAGCGTGCGCACATCGGTGCGAACAGGCAGCTTGCCGAGCTTGCCGGTGACGATTGCAACTGTGGTGCTCATGACGCGCCCTCCTTCAGTCCCTGGACAGTTCCTCCGCAGAGACCACAGATGCCGCGCCTTCTGTTCTACAACGCCGGACGCAGCTCGGTCAAGTGGCGTTGTCGCTCACCCAGGAACCGAGCAGGCCGCGATAGTGCGCGACGAACCGCTCGTGCTCGTGAGCGGGGAACGTCGATTGCACGGTTTGCACGAGCACGGCGTCGAACTCGCCGGAGGAGAACCAGGCGTGGGCGATCTCGTCGAGATCGCCGAGCTGCTCGTCACAGAACTGCTTGTAGTCGTCGATCTGGAAGTAGTCGTCGGCCAGCCCGCGGTACGCCGCCAACTTCTCGTCGTAGGAGAGATCGGCGCGGTCGCCCCAGGCGAAGTAGTCCCGTGAGTTCTGGTTCAGGTGCATCTCCCGCCGCGTGACCGCGCAGAACGCGCACCAGCGAACGAGCGCGGTGATCGCCCAGGGGAAGTAGTAGTGCAGCGAAGTCAGCGCCACATCCGGCGAGGCATTCGCGTAGTCGATCGGATAGGCGATCCCGTCCTTGACGATCGTCTCGCACGAGTTGAACTCCCAGCGGAAGAACGCGTTGACGAGGCGCGCGATCGAGACGATCT
>JACDGR010000490.1:0-959 GCA_013821525.1 Actinomycetota bacterium | reverse complement strand
GAAATCGTGCTTGACCTGATAGCGGTCGTACATCGGCTTCGTCGGGTCGAACCACATCGACACCGTCTCGGCGCCGATCGACAGGGAGCGAACGAAGACGTCGAAGTCCTCGAGCGCGGTCTGCAGGTGCATCATCCGCTCGCCCGACTCGTCATAGGTCACTCGCAGCTCCTCTGGCGAGGCCACACGCGAGACGCCGATCCACTGCCCGCCGTCGAACGGCTTCATGAACAGCGGGTACCCGACGGTCTCGCCGATCGTCTCGAGATCGAACGCCGTGTTGTACCGCTCGGCCGTCGGCTGAAAGCGCTCGTTCGTCGGCGGGACCTTGTGCGGGATCAGCCACGTGTCCGGCACACGGATGCCGAGCCGCATCAGCGCGCAGTACGCGGAGTGCTTCTCCATCGCCTGGAACGTGAAGGGGTTGTTCAGGAGGTAGACGTCGTCCATTAGCGAGACCTTCTTCAGCCACGCGCGCGGCAGGTCGTACCACCACGCGAGCCGGTCGATCACCAGCGAGTAGCGCGGCTTGGCGCGCAGGTCGAACGGCTCGTTGTGGATCCGTTCCGTGCGCAGCGTGGTTCCGCCGATAGGCCCGAGTCGGGAGACGAGCGCCTCGAACGCGGCCGGCCAGTCCTCCTCGGTGCCGAGCAGCAATCCGATCGTCGCTTCCGAGGCGGGCTTAGACAAACCGGCTCAGATGATGAGCGATTTGCCGGCGCCACGACGGCCAGTCGTGCGGGACGTCGTGTCCCCACAGGTCGACCTCGTGGCGAATGCCCTTGCTCGCGAGCAGCTCACCGAACCCACGCGTGGAGCCGAGAGCGCCGGTCGTGTCCTCCCATTGGCCCTGCCCACAGACGAGGACGAGTGACGCATGCTCGCGCAGCCAGTCCAGGTGGTCGTCCGTCAGGTTCGCAACGTGGTCCATCGGATTGTTGAAGTACACGGCCTCACCG
>JACDGR010000489.1 GCA_013821525.1 Actinomycetota bacterium | reverse complement strand
CGATCAGGACGGGGTTGTTCTTGGTCCTCCTGGAGAGGACCTGCATGACCCGCTCGATCTCCTTCTCCCGGCCGATCACCGGGTCGAGCTTGCCTTCGCGGGCGGACTGGGTGAGGTTGCGGCCGAACTGGTCGAGCACGAGCGACGACGAGGGGGTGCCCTCACCACGGCCGCCGGAAGACCCTTCGGCGGGCTCCTTGCCCTGGTAGCCCGACAGCAGCTGCAACACCTGCTGGCGGACGCGGTTGAGGTCGGCTCCCAGCTTCACCAGGACCTGGGCTGCGACGCCCTCGCCCTCGCGGATCAGGCCGAGCAGGATGTGCTCGGTGCCGATGTAGTTGTGGCCGAGCTGCAGCGCTTCGCGCAGGGACAGCTCAAGTACCTTCTTGGCCCGCGGCGTGAACGGGATATGCCCGCTCGGCGCCTGCTGGCCTTGGCCGATGATCTCTTCGACCTGCTGGCGGACGCCCTCCAGAGCGATCCCGAGGGACTCCAGGGCCTTCGCGGCCACGCCCTCGCCCTCGTGGATGAGGCCAAGGAGGATGTGCTCGGTGCCGATGTAGTTGTGGTTGAGCATCCTGGCTTCTTCTTGCGCCAGGACGACAACCCGCCTCGCTCGGTCGGTGAACCTCTCGAACATTCGATCTCCTCGCCTACTGCGCATGAACGCGCGGCAACACCCGACGACGCTGCGCCGCGGACGCCTGGTACCACTGTATCGGCTGTAGCGGGGTGTACGCCTGTGACGGAGGCCCACATCCGTGGCTCGGCGACCCCTCGGCCGCGGTTCTGTAGTCGCGCGCGGCGCCCGATGAGTGCCGAAGGCCGCCGTCTGGACGCCGAAAGGGCCCGCGCACAAGCGCAGGCCCCTTCGCTCAGGGCGAACTAGTTCGCCTGGTGGTAGGCCTCCAGCACCTCGCTGGGGATGCGTCCACGATCGGACACCTTCATTTTGTGGGTACGCGCCCACTCCCGAATTGCCTGGTTCTGCTCACGGTCGACCGAAGCCCGACGAACCGGAGCCGCAGCCACCGCGCGCTTTGCCCGGCCGCCTGCGCGGCGGGCCGAGCCGACGAACTCCGCGAGCGCATCGCGCAACTTGCCCGCATTTGCCGCCGACAGATCGATCTCATAACTCTTACCGTCGATACCGAACTCAACGGTCTCGTCGGCCTCTCGGCCGTCGAGATCGTCGACCAACCGGATCTCCTGGATCTGCGCCACCGCCGCAGCCCTCCAACTTTCGTGCGTTTCCTGAGGGGACTGCGCGACAATATCTCTATTGCCGAGGCGCTGTCGAGTAGTGCAACTGGCAACCGCACCAGTGGGCTACTCGGATCGCACGAGTGGGTAGAGAATTGTCTCCCGGATTCCCAGACCGGTGAGCGTCATCAGTAGCCTGTCGACGCCCATTCCGATCCCACCCGAAGGCGGCATTCCGTACTCCATCGCCCGGATGAAGTCTTCGTCAAGCTGCATCGCCTCTTGGTCACCCGCCGCTGCACGCAGCGACTGTTCCGTGAGGCGCTCGCGCTGGATCACCGGATCGACCAGCTCAGAATAGCCGGTGGCCAACTCGGTACCGAAGATGACCAGGTCCCAGGCTTCCGCGAGCCGCGGGTCGCTGCGGTGCTGGCGGGTCAACGGGCGCACCTCGACCGGATAGTCGCGTACGAACGTCGGCGCCGACAGCGTATGCTCGACAAGCTTCTCGAAAAGCTCCAGCACGATCTCACCTGCCGACCAAGAATCCTTGAGCTCGACCTCATGCGCGTCGGCCAGCTTGCGCAGTTCTTCGACGCTCGTGTCAGGTGTCAGTTCGGTATCGACGGCCTCCGATACGGCGTCGTGAAGCGTGACGGACCGCCACTCCCCGCTGAGATCATGTGACGTTCCGTCGGCATGCTCGACGATGGTAGAACCGAAGACGGCCCGCGCCGACTCCTGGACGAGTGTGCGCGTCAGCTCCGCCATGTCCTCATAGGTCGCGTAGGCCTGATAGGCCTCCAACATCGCGAACTCGGGCGAGTGAGTGGAGTCGATGCCCTCGTTGCGGAAGTTGCGGTTGATCTCGAAGACGCGTTCCACGCCTCCGACGACGGTGCGCTTCAGAAATAGCTCTGGCGCGATGCGCAGGTACAGATCCTGGTCCAACGCGTTGGCGTGAGTGACGAACGGTCGAGCCGTCGCTCCGCCGTGCAGAAGCTGCAGCATCGGCGTCTCGACCTCGACGAAGTCGCGCCCATGCAGCACGTCGCGCAACGTCCGCGCGACCGTGGCCCTGCGGCGCACCATCTCCTTGGCCTGCGGGCGAACGATCAGGTCGACGTAGCGCTGGCGGACGCGGGTTTCCTCGGAAAGC
>JACDGR010000488.1:523-2370 GCA_013821525.1 Actinomycetota bacterium | reverse complement strand
GGGCCGAGGCGCTCCTACGCTGGGCGCTTGCCGAGCCGCGCATCGACGCCGTGATCCCGGCCACCTCGAGACCCGAGCGGGCGCGCGCAAACGCCCGAGCAGGTGACGGCGCGGCCTTCGGCCCCGAACAGCGCGCGTTCGTCGAGCGGCTCGCGGGCGCGGCGTGACCGGGCCAGACCGAGCCTCGACGTTGCACGCGTACGGGTGCTGCCGCGGCTGTAGGCTTCCCGCCGCATGAAGATCGGTGTCGCGAAAGAGATCAAGCCAGATGAGTACCGCGTCGCCCTGACTCCGGCGGGCGCGCTCGAGCTGATCAACCACGGCCACGAGGTGTCGGTCGAGTCGGGCGCCGGTGCCGGCAGCGCCTTTCCCGACGAGGCGTACGCGCGCGTAGGTGCGCGGCTCACATCCGTCGAGGACGTCTGGGAGTCCTCCGACATGCTCCTGAAGGTCAAGGAGCCCATCGCCTCCGAATACAGCCGTCTCCGCGAAGGGCTGATCCTCTTCACGTACCTGCACATCGCCGCCGACGAGCCGCTGACGCGCGCGCTGCTCGACTCGGGTATCACGGGAGTTGCATACGAGACGGTCGAGGTGGGGCGGTCGCTGCCGCTCCTCGCGCCGATGTCGGAGGTCGCCGGTCGCCTCGCATCGCAGGCCGGCGCCTACTTCCTCGAGAAGCCGCTTGGCGGCCGCGGGCTTCTGCTCGGCGGTGTTCCCGGTGTTGCACCTGGGAAGGTCGTGATCGTGGGCGGGGGAGTCGTCGGATACAACGCGGCCGTGATCGCCCTCGGGCTGGGCGCGCAGGTGACGATCCTCGAACGCTCGATCGATCGGATGCGCTACCTCGAAGAGATCTTCTCCGGGCGGTTGACCCTGCTGATGAGCTCGAGCCTGCAGGTCGCGACGTCGGTCGAGGAGGCGGATCTCGTGATCGGAGCGGTGCTGATCCCTGGCGCCGTTGCACCGAAGCTCGTGACGCGGGAGATGATCGCGAGCATGCAGGAGGGCGCAGTCGTCGTCGACGTCGCGATCGACCAGGGAGGTTGCTTCGAGACCTCACATGCGACGACGCACGCCGACCCGGTCTATGTCGTCGACGGTGTCACGCACTACTGCGTCGCGAACATGCCCGGCGCCGTGCCGGTTACCTCGACCCGCGCGCTGACCAATGCAACGTTGCCCTACGTCGAGTCGATCGCGAACCGTGGCCTGAAGGAAGCGGTCTCCTCGGACGCCGCACTCGCCAAGGGCGTCAACGTGATCGACGGCAAGCTGACCTACGAGGCCGTTGCAGAGGCGCACGGTCTCGACTACACACCGCTCGAAGACGTCCTGCCGCTCTCCGCGGCGTAGCTGACGAGGGCCAGTCCGCTCTAGGTGTAGGACCCGAGCACGTTGGTTCTGTTGATCGGGGGTTGGTGGCCGATTGCTGAGTGTCTGCGTCGATGGTTGTAGTGCCAGAGCCAGCCGTCAAGGGCGCGTGTTCGTTCGGTGCTGCTGCCGTAGATGGCGCCGTAGGCCCAGCTGTTGATCATGGTGCGGATGAAGCGTTCGGCTTTGCCGTTTGTTTGCGGGCGGCGCGGGCGGGTGCGGAGGTGGCGGATTCCTAGTGTTTTGCAGCAGATCGCGTGGATGGTCGAGATGTAGGCGGAGCCGTTGTCGGTGAGTAGTTGTTCGACTTCGATCCCGTGTCGGCGGTAAAACGCGACGGCTCGGCGCAGGAAGCCTGCGGCGGTAACGGCTCGTTCGTCTGTGAGGACCTCGGCGTAGGCGAGACGTGAGTAGTCGTCGACGGCGACATGGACGTATTCCCAGCCGGCGACGCCGCGGCGGCGTCCCTCGAT
>JACDGR010000488.1:0-513 GCA_013821525.1 Actinomycetota bacterium | reverse complement strand
CTCGATACGTGTCTTTGTCTGCGAGGCGCGGTTACCGCTGATGCGGTGGCCGACGCCGCGGATGCAACCGAGTTTCTTGATGTCGACGTGAATGAGCTCTCCGGGTCTCGAGCGCTCGTAGCGCAGTGGCTGCTCGAGACCGATCCGGCCGAGGCGACCCATCCCGATCCGCGTCAGGATCCCCGCGACTGTCGAGAGCGGCATCGCGAGCGTCTCGGCGATCTCAGCCGCGGTCATCCGTAGTCCACGCAGCTTCACGATCACCGCGACCCGCTCCGGGTCAGTCCGATTGGCGACCCGCCTGGGTGCTGAAGAACGATCAACGAGACCGGCTTCGCCGGCCGCCCTATATCGGTCAACCCACTTACGAGCACAGCGGACGCTGACCCCCGCAGCAGCTGCCGCTGCTGCCACCGTCCACCTTTCCTCGACCACACGGCCGGCAAGCAGCCGACGACCATTCCAACTGAGAGCCGCGTTACGGTGAAGCTTCATCCGGTGTCCTCCTTGGAC
>JACDGR010000487.1 GCA_013821525.1 Actinomycetota bacterium | reverse complement strand
ACGCGCCGCTAAAACAGACCCCCTGCGCCCCACCGAAAAGGAGCGCAGAGACATGGACCCGAGACCGATGGCACCTCCCTTCGCGGAGGCGCGGATGATCGATACGGACGCAGTACGGCAGCTACGACAATTGCGGGAGCAGGGCTGGGGGACGAAGCGGATCGCGCGGGAGCTCGGCATCGCACGCAACACGGTCCGGCGCTACGTGCGGGAGGGGGTGCGCGCATCGCGGCAGGTGCGACCCGCCGCCCGAGCGCTCGACGAGGAGGGGCGGAAGCTGGCGACAGCCCTCTTCGACGGCGTGGCGGAGGGCAACGCGGTCGTCGTCACGGAGCTTCTCCGCGAGCGCGGGTACGACGTCGCCGCCCGCACGGTGCAGAAGGTCACGGCGCCGCGCCGCCGCGAGCGCGTGGCTGCCACGGTGGCGAGCGTGCGCTACGAGACGGCGCCGGGCGCGCAGATGCAGATCGACTTCGGCCAGAAGGTCGTGAGCATTGCCGGCGACCAGGTTCGAGTGCACCTCCTCGTCGCGGTCCTGAGCTACTCGCGGCGGCTGTACGTGAAAGCGTTCCTCGCCGAGCGGCAGGACGACTGGCGCGAGGGCATCGCGGGCGCGTTCCGCCACTTCGGCGGCGTGCCGCGCACGGTGCTCGGCGACAACGCGCGGTCGCTCGTTGTTGCACATGACCGCGCCACGCAGACCGTCACGTTCCATCCGGGATACGTCGCCTTCTGCCGCGACTGGGACGTCGTCCCGCGGACGTGCGCGCCTTACCGCGCCCGCACCAAGGGCAAGACGGAGTCGGGCGTGAAGTACGTGAAGCGCAACGCCCTCGCGGGCCGTGAATTCCAGAGCTTCGCCCAGCTCGAAGCTCATCTCGCCGACTGGATGCAGATGGCCGACGATCGCGAGCACGGTACGACGCACGAGGCGCCGCTCCTTCGCTTCGTGCGCGACGAGGCCGCGGCGCTGCGGCCCTTGCCGGCGCGAGCCGTCCCCGTTCGAGAGCGCCGTCTCGATCGGCGCGTCGCCAACGATGCGCTCGTCGACGTCGACACCGTGCGATACAGCGTCCCTCACCGTCTCGTGCGCGACCGCGTCGCGGTGCTCGTCGGTGAGCACGACGTGCGGATCTTCCATGGCGAGTCCCTCGTCGCGACGCATCGTCGCGCCTGCGAGCCGCACGCGATCGTGCGCGAGCCGGCACACTACGAGGGGCTCTGGCGAAAGGCCGACGTCGTGGCAGCGCCGACGACCTCACCGCTCGCGGCGCTGGGTCGTTCGCTCAACGAGTACGCCGCGGCAGTCGAGGTGGCGTCATGACGACCAGCCCGACCCTCGTCCGCGCGCGCATCGCCGAAGGCCTGCGGCGCCTCCATCTCAGCTCTCTCGAGGAGCGGCTCGACGCGCTTCTCTCGGACGCCGCGCGCCGCGAGATGACGTTCCTCGACTTCCTCGACACGCTGCTCACCGAGGAGCTGTCCTCGAAGCAGAGAAAGCGCGTCACGATGGGCATCAGCATCGCGCACTTTCCGGCCATCAAGACGCTCGAGGAGTTCGACTTCAAGTTCCAGCCGTCGATCGACCAGAAGCTCGTGCGCGAGCTGGCCACCGGTCGCTTCATCGCCAACGCCGAAAACGTCGTCCTCTTCGGACCGCCCGGCGTCGGCAAGACGCACCTCGCGATCGCGCTCGGCCGCGCCGCCGTCGAGGCGGGTCACAGCGTGCTCTTCGAGAGCGCCACCGCGCTCCTCGCGGCGCTGGCCCGCGCCGAGGCCGACGGGAAGCTCGACGAGAAGCTCCGCTTTTACGTGAAGCCGAAGCTGCTCGTCCTCGACGAGCTCGGATACCTGCCCTTCGAGCGACGCAGCGCGCACCTCTTCTTCCAACTCGTCGCGCGCCGCTACGAGCGCGCCAGCACGCTCATCACCACGAATCAGGTCGTGACGCAGTGGGGCGCGGTCTTCGGCGACGAGGTACTTGCCGCTGCGATCCTCGACCGGCTGCTGCACCACTCGCACACGCTGGTAATCCAGGGCGAAAGCTTCAGGCTCAAACAGAAGCGCAAGGCGGGGCTGGTCAACACCGTGCCGCCGAGGGCAGGATAGCCGTCGCGCAGGGGGTCAGGTTTACGGGCGCAAGGGGGTCAGAAGTTACGGGCGCCTGACACCGCGTCGTCGTCGCCGCTCGCGAACGCCACGAACGAGTAGGGCTCGAACCCTGTCTCCCTGGGCAGGAGCACGAGGAGCTTGTCGACGACCGCGAACAGGCGCGCTCGGCTTGTCATCCTAAACATGATCGGGGTTGCGACGGCGCGGAGCAACGGGCTCCGGCTCCGTCAGGACGGCTCTCTGGCCTTCCCGCGGCCCCCACC
>JACDGR010000486.1 GCA_013821525.1 Actinomycetota bacterium | reverse complement strand
GCCCCGGCCGTCGCCGATTTCAGGTCTAGGCCGCGAGCCCGGCGAGCTCGCGTAGCGCGGCCAGCCGTGAGAGCGCCTGGCCCTCGAGCTGGCGAACACGTTCGCGCGTGAGATCGAGCTCGTGCCCGATCGCCTCGAGCGTCCACGGCTCGCCCTCGAAGCCGAACCGCAGCTCGAGGATCCGCCGCTCGCGCTCGGGGAGCGCGTCGAGCGCCTTGCGGATGTTCTGCCGGCGCAGTGACTCCTCGGCTTCCTCGAACGGATCTGCAGCCTCCCGGTCGGCGAAGAGGTCACCGAGCTCACCCTCGTCGTCAGCGCCGACCGTCTGGTTGAGCGAGACGGATGCGGACGCGGCGGAGAGTGCCTCTTCGACGTGCTGGAGCGGCAGGCCTGTGGCCTCCGCCAGCTCTTCCTTCGTCGCCTCACGCCCGAGCTCGACCTCGAGCCGGCGCGCCGCGCGCGACAGCTTCTGCTGGCGCTCGACGACGTGCACCGGGACGCGGATCGTTCGTGCATGGTTCGCAACGGCGCGCTGGACGCTCTGGCGGATCCACCACGTTGCGTAGGTCGAGAACTTGTAGCCGCGACGCCAATCGAACTTCTCGACGGCGCGATTGAGGCCGAGCGTGCCCTCCTGGATCAGGTCGAGGAATGGAACGCCGAGGCCACGATAGCCCTTCGCGATCGAAACGACGAGCCGCAGGTTCGACTCGATCATCCGCCGCTTCGCGCGACCGTCGCCCCGCTCGATCGCCTTTGCGAGGACGACCTCTTCGTGTGCGGTCAACAGCTTGTGCTTGCCGACGTCTGCGAGGAAGAGCTGCAGGCTGTCGCCCGCGCCCGAAGGAGCAGAAGCCTCGTAGATCACGGGCTCCGGCTTGTGCTTCGTGTTCTTTTCCTCGGTGACCGGCTCGCGAACCTCGAGGCCGATGCGCTCGAGCTCCTTGACCACGTCTGTGACCTCGCCCTCGGGCAGGTCGTTCTCGACCGCGAACGCCTCGAGCTCGGCCGGTTCGATCCAGCCGCGCTCCTCCCCTGCCGCCAGCAGGGCCAGTGCGCTCTCGGTCTCGAGCAGTTCGGAAAGCTGACTCTGAGTCAAGTGGGAATCGATTTCCTTTCGTTTCTGCGACCGGCGTTATCTGCGACGTACGACCCGCGCCAGAGTACCGCCCTTTTCAACGCACGCGTCGGCGGGGCCATTCCATCCGGCCACCCTGATTATGGCCGGTCCAGCCGAAGAAATGTAGGAGGGATTCGTCGAAACTTCGTCAGGAGCGTTTCTTCGCCGTGCGCTTCTTCTTCACCGGGCCACGCTCGCGGCGGTCCTGCAATAGCTCGGCCGCCCGCTCGGGAGTGATCGCCTCGACGGAATCCCCTGCTCTGAGGCTCGCGTTGGTCTCGCCGTCGGTCACATACGGGCCGAACCGTCCCTCCTTGAGCACGATCGGCTGCTTGCTGACCGGGTCCTCCCCGAGCTCCTTCAAGGGCGGTGCTGCAGCCCGGCGTCCTCGCTGCTTCGGCTCCGCGAGCTTCGCGAGCGCCTGCTCGAGCGTGACGGTGAACATCTCTTCCTCGGTGTCGAGCGAGCGCGACTCCTTGCCCTTCTTCACGTACGGGCCGTAGCGGCCGTTCGTCGCGACCACCTCTTCGCCCTCGACCTCACCGAGGATGCGCGGCAACGTCAAGAGCCGCAGGGCGTCCGCGAGCGTCACGCTCTCGGGATCCATCTCCTTCAGGAGGGAGGCCGTCTTCGGCTTCTCCTCCGACCCCTCGTCCAGCAGCTCGGTGACGTACGGGCCGTAGCGGCCGGCGCGTAGGGCGATCGTCCGCCCACTCTCCGGGTCGACGCCGAGCTCGTGCTCCTGATTGCCCTGCGCGAGAATCTCCTCGGCCCGCTCGGGCGTCAGCTCGTCCGGTGCAACGTCGGGCGGCAGCGTCTGGCGGTCTTCACCGCGCTCGAGATAGGGCCCGTACTTGCCCACGCGCACGACGATGTCGGTTCGCGGCAGCGGTACCGTGTTGATCTCGCGCGCGTCGATGTCGCCCAGGTGCTGCTCGACGAGCGCCTTCAACCCGTCGTCGTCACCACCGTTGCCGAAGTAGAACCGCCGCAGCCAGTCCGTGCGCGACTCGTCGCCGCCCGCGATCCCGTCGAGGTCGTCCTCCATGCGCGCGGTGAACTCGTAATCCACGAGGCGCGGGAAGTGCCGCTCGAGCAGGTTGACGACCGCAAAGGCGAGAAACTCGGGGACGAGCGCCTGACCCTGCTTGCGCACGTACCCGCGGTCGAGAATCGTCCCCATGATCGCCGCGTAGGTCGAGGGACGCCCGATGCCACGTTCCTCGAGCGCCTTGACGAGGCTCGCCTCGGTGTAGCGG
>JACDGR010000075.1 GCA_013821525.1 Actinomycetota bacterium | reverse complement strand
CCACGGCTGCCCTTCGAGGCAGCCGCACTCCGAGTAGTAGGCAAGTGGGTACTGCGCGGCGTAGGCGACATAGAGCCGGTCACCGGGACGCCGGTCGGCTGCGATGCGTTCGATCACGGTACGCAACTCTTCGTGCCGAACCGGCGAGGCGAGGGCCCGGACGTCGGCTCGAGCCGGATCGAAAAAGAGAAAGACGACGATGGCGAGTCCGACCACCGCGGCCGCAAAGCGGTTGCGTAGATTGGAAACGGCGACCGAGCAGCCCTCCGCGAGCAGCACACCGGCGGCCGGGATCAGAAACAGGACGGAGCGCCCGGTGACGGGGTACTGGCCGGCCAGGGAAACGCACAGCGTCACGAAGGGCGGGGCGAGCACGAGGAGCGCGGGGACAGGTCGGCGGCGAACGAGCGAGACCGCCCCCGCGAGTGCGATCGCGCCGAGCACGAACACGACGGCCCAGAAACCGGCGCCTGCAGTTGGCAGTCCGAGATCCCCGGCGATCGAGGTCGGGATCGGCGAGAGCACGCTCCTCCCGCCGGACGACGACCCGCCGCCGAGCAACGAGTTCGAGCCGCCATAGGACCGTCGCACCGAGGAGGCTGCGTGCAGCGCGTGCAGGACGACCAGGACTGCTCCACCAGCCCAGACAGCGACAGCTGCCACGAGCGGCCTCCGGAGGCGATCCCGTCGAACGCCGAGGGAGGCGGCAACGAGGACGACTCCCTCGCCGAACGCGACCAAGACGGCTGCCTGCGAGAGCAAGACTGCCGCGAGTCCCACGCCCGCTGCAATCGCCGCCCGTCGGAGCGTGGGACGCTCATAGAGGAGCAGCGCCATCCACGTCAGGGCGAGGGTTGCGGCGACGTCACCCGAGTACTGCTTCAACTCGGATGAGTAGTAGACGAGGGAGGGGGCCAGGGCGACGATCGCGCACGCGACGATCGCCGCACCGCGCGAGCACATGCGTCGCGCGACAGGCACTGCGCAGCCGACGGCCGCGACTCCAAGGATGAGCGACGGCGCGCGAAGCATCAACTCCCCCCGGTCGATCGACGCGGCGAGCTTCTCGGTCAGAAGGAAGCCGGGAGCGGCACCCTGGTTGAAGTCGAGTTGTTCGAGGAGGCCCGACCAGCTCCGGCGGATCAGGTTGAGGGCGATGAACGATTCGTCGAGCCACAGAGAGCGGTCGAAGATGTATTGCCGGACGCGGAGGATGACGCCTGCGGCGACGACGGCAAGCATCCCGAGCTCCACGGCATCGAACCGAGCGCGGTAGCTCTCCCACATGCTCTCCGGACCGCTCAGGTTCATCGGGTCACGGCCGCGGGGCAAGGCGTTACGGTAACCCCATCGCACAGCAAAAGGAAATGGCTCAGGTGTCGGTTGTCGTCCCTACGCATGAGCGTCCCGAGGCGCTCGCCATCTGCCTGCAGGCGCTCGCAGCGCAGAAGACACCGCACGAGCCGCAGGTGATCGTGGTGCACGACGGTCCGGCGTCGCCCGCCACCCGCGCTGTCGCAGCCGCTGTCACCCTGCTCGAGACCGAACGGCAGTGCGGTCCTGCGACTGCCCGCAACCTCGGCGTGCGCAACGCGACGGGCTTCTTCGTCCTCTTCACCGACGACGACTGCGCGCCGGCCGGCGACTGGGCGGCTCAGCTCGTTCAGTCGCTCGAGCGCGGCGCGCGCGTGGTCGCGGGTCGCACCGTTTCCGACAACAGCACGTTTGCACGCGCCACTCAGGCGATCACCGATGCGCTGATGGTCCCTGATCCCGAAGGCTCGTTGACCTTTGCGCCCACGATGAACCTGGGTTGCGAGCGGGACCTTCTGGTCGAGGTTCCGTTCGACGAGTCGTTCGCCGACGCAGCAGGCGAGGATCGCGCCTGGTGTGCACGGGTGCGCGAGCGCCGCATCGCGATCGTCCCGTGCGAGTCTGCGCTCGTCGATCACCGGCCCACGCTGACCGGGCCCGGATTCGTGCGTCAGCATCTGCGGTACGGCCGGGGTGCCCGCCGGCTGCGCGCGTCGCTCGACGTGCCCCTCGGATCGCCGCGGCTCTACACGCGCATTCTCAGGACGGGATTCGCCGCCGGGCCGCTCGTCGGGGCCCTGGTGATCGTGGCTCAGGCAGCGACGGCGGCCGGCGTCGCCGGCCAGCGCCTTTCGGAGATCAGGCGCTCTGGCGCCCGGCCGGTGCCGTAACACTCTCGCTGTCCCGTTTGCGCAGTCGTTGCACGGCGTACGCGGCGAGGGCGTAGGGAACGGCGGCGATCGAGACGGCGTGATGGATGGCATGCAGACCGATACCGCAGAGGCCCGAGACGACCCCTTGGCGTCGGCGCAACGTTCGGTAGAACGCCGAGTTCAGTGCAACCAGAGCGGCGAACGCCGCGACGACTGCAAATGGCCGTTCTAACACCGCAGCGACGATCAGCACCAGCACGCTCAGGGCGCTCGCCCGATGCTTCCAGCCGAGGTTGAGATCCGTCGAGGCGTGTCCGTGGCGGAGGATCAGCTCCATCCACGGAACGGCGCGGTGCAGGAAGTCGGTCTTCACCATCCCGAGCAGTGTCCAGCGCTTCATGTGCTTGCCGAGGATCGCAGGGTCGAGGACGATCTCCTCGCCCGCCTCGGCCAGCCGGATCCCGAGATCGACATCCTCGAGCCAGAGGCGATCGGGGTCGAAACCGCCGGCTTCCTCGAACACGTCGCGGCGAACCGCGCCGAGTCCCGCCCAGAACGTGCCGACGTGGCCGGCGGAGGTCTGGTGCACGTGGTGGTGGAGCAAGTTCCGGAAGCTCGAGACGGTTCCGGGCGCGCTCGGCTTGTCGTCGTATGAGCCGAAAACGGCCGCCGTCTCGGGGTTCGCCTCGAAGTGTGCGTGGAGGCGGCTGATCGCGTCCGGATGGACGACCACGTCGGCGTCGACGAAGACGAGGATGTCGCCCGTCGCAAGCGCCGCTCCGTTGTTGCGCGCGAGGCCCGCGCCAGGCCCGGTCGCCGAGTCGATCACGATGATCTCGGAAGGCTGATCGAACGACGCGTGGATGGCGTCGAGGCACGCCTCGAGCGTCGAGGGCGTATCGGTGGCAGGCACGATCAGCGACAGCTTGAGCGGGTGGGCCTCGCGTGCCGCCTCGGCAGCAACGCTCTCGAGCAGCGGTGACGGCCGCGTTCCCACGATGTGTGACGGTTCGGGCGCCGCGGGCTCTTCCTTCCGGCGTCTGGCCGTCTGCGACATCAGCGGCGCGCCTCGCTGCCTGGCAGCGGCTCGTTGTTCTCCAGGCCGCCCGACTGCAACTCCGTCGGACGCCCGCCGTCAGCCAGCGAGCGCTCGACTGCCTCAATCGTCTTGATCACGTCGAGACCGACCTGGGGCGAGGAGCGGATCGGATGTCCCTCGCGGACGGCAGACGCGAACTCTGCAAGCTCGATCGACAAGGGCTCGGTTGCATCGACCCGCGGCGAGACGATGTCTCCCGTCCGGTAGGTGAGCCGGTACTCGCCGAAGCTGCCGGGATCCGGCAAGTCCGCTCCCGTGTCGAACACGCGAACGGGCTCGTTCGCCGTGTCGTCGTAAACCACCATCTTGCGCGAGCCCACGATCGCGGTGCGGCGCAGCTTGCTCGGGGCGAGCCAGGAGAGCTCCACGTGCGCGATCGTTCCCGACGGATAGGAAAGGTTGATAAAGGCAACATCCGGGATGCCGGGCAGGACGCACGACCTGCTCACAGCGGAGACAGTTGCCGGCAGCTCGTCGAGCAGATAGCGGAGAATCGAGAAATCGTGCGGGCCGAGATCCCACACGACGCTGACGTCGGGCTGGTGCAGGCCGAGATTCACACGGCTCGTCGTCACGAACAGGATCTCGCCGAGCTCACCCGAGTCGAAGAGCTGCTTGATCTTCACGACGGGAGGGCTGTAGAGAAAGGTGTGGCCGGGCATCAGGACGAGACCGCGCGCTTCGGCGATCCCGATCAACTCTGCGGCGTCGCGCGAGGATGCGGCCAGCGGCTTCTCGACGAAGACGTGCTTCCCGGCGCGGAGCGCCTTGGCGGCCAGGTCGTAGTGCGTGGAGACCGGAGTGACGATCGCGACCGCGTCGACATCGTCCTGGTCGAGAACCTCGTCGATGCTCGCGGCCTCGCGAATCGCCGGATAGCGCAGGGTGATGCGCTTCCGCGCAGCCGGATTCGGATCGACCACCCAGGTCGGCTCCGCTGCGGGGTTCTCGTACAGGTTGCGAACGATGTTCGGCCCCCAGTAGCCGACCCCGACGACTGCGACGCGCACGGGAGACGTCATTTGGTCTCCTTGTCCCCGAAGAGCATCAGCAGCGGCGTCCTTGCCAGCAGTCGCAGGTCGAGGCCGAGCGACCAGGAACGGGCGTAGGCGACGTCCAGGTCGAGCGCATCGCCGAAGGTGGTGTGCGCGCGACCCGTCACCTGCCAGAGACCAGTCAGGCCCGCCGGCACACGGAAGCGCTCGAAGTGATGCGGCTTGAAGTGATCGGTCTCGTACGGAATGCACGGCCGCGGGCCGACGAGGCTCATGTCCCCACGCAGGACGTTGACGAGTTGCGGGATCTCGTCGAGGCTCGTCTTGCGCAGGAAGCGCCCGACCCTCGTCACCTGGCCCGGCCGGGCGAGCTTGTAGAGCGCTCCTTGTTCAGGGGCGATCTCCTCGGTCATCAACCGGTTGATGTATTCGCGGTGCGGCGATTCGTCGGTGTCGGCCTTCATCGTCCTGAACTTCAAGACGGTGAATTCGCGCATTCCCATTCCTAGCCGCCGCTGGCGGAAGAACACGGGGCCGGGAGAGTCGATCCGCACGGCGACCGCGATCGCGGCGAAGAGTGGAGCGATCAGCAGCAGTCCGGCCGCTGAGCCGGCGAAATCGATGCCGCGCTTGATCAACCGCGAGGCGCGAGAGAGGCCGACCTGAGGGAGCCCGAGGAGCGGCAGGCCCTCGATCGAGTGGAAGACGATCTGCTCGCCGACCGCCTCGTACAAGCGCGGCACGATGTCGACCTGGACGCTGAGCTCACGCAGGACGCGGATCGATTCGAGCGCCTCGTTGTGACGCTCGTTCGAGAATGCGAGGATCACCCGGTCGACGTGCAGGTCGCTGACGATCTGCGCCAGCTCCTCGGGATCGCCGAGGATCAGCAGCTCCTCGAGGTCGCCACGCTGATCTTTCGGCTGACTGTCGACGAAGCCGAGGAGCCGCATCCCGTACTCCGGATGCTGGAAGAGCTTGCGCCCGATCAGCTGGCCGACCGTGCCCGCTCCGACGATCACCGTGTTCTGGATGTACGGCGACGTGCGTCGCGCGAGCGCGCGCGCCCCGCCGCGCGCAAACGCGATCGAGAGGATTGCGAGCAGCCAGAACGTTGCGAGCTTTTGCTGGTTGGGATCGGTGAGCCCGCTCAGCCAGGAGAACGCAAAGAATCCCCAGACACAAACGGTGACGAGGTGGAAGACGCTGACGAGCTCGTCGACCGTCGAATGGAAGGCGCGGTCGTTGTCGTGGTCGTAGAGACCGTAGATGTGCGCTCCGAGCACCCAGAGCGGCAGGGTCGCGAGGAAGATCAGTGACTCGACACCAGGCCCGACGCTCGAGATCAGCCCGAGATGGTCGCTGAACGCGAACTCGGTTGCGCCGAATGCGAAGCAGAGCGCGACGACGTCCGCCGCCGCGAGCAAGCGCCGCACGAGCCAGCCGCGCCCGCGCTTCCGCCGCCCTGCGGGCAAGGTGTCCACAGCGTCGAGCCTGGCCGGACGAGCACGTAGGGGCTCCTCGACGGTCGTCGCGCCTCCTCCGAGCGCTCTGCGGGCGCGGTCGAGCAGTTCGTCACCGACGAGGTCGCTCACGTAGGTCTCCATCCCGTTCGCTGCCGCGCGACGACCACTGGTGCCCTCTCCTGCTCTCGTTTCCCCGAGCCAGCCGGCTCGGGGTGCCCTGGGCCGTCTCCGCACGGTCCGTCGGCCTGATCTTAGGCCGAATATTTGAGAAAGAAACCCGTGTTCTGGAATCCCACCCCCTCGGGGGACCGGAACTCGACTTCAGGCTACCTTTCGGCCGGTGCGCTACGGGTGCGGGCCGTGGGGGCCGCCGCCGAGGCCCGACCCGGGCCGAGAGCCTCCTTGAGCCGAGCCCGCGCGCGATGGATCGCAACATCGACCGCATTCGGATCCAGCTCGAGGACCGCACCGATCTCGCGCGACGAGAGGCCGGCGCCGTAGCGCATGGCAACGAGCTCGCGCTCGCGCTCGTCGAGACGCCCGAGCGCGACCGAGAGCTCGAAGCGGCGGAGGGTGTCTTCCTCCAGGTTGCGTCCGTCGCTCTCCTCGTCCAGATCGGAGTGCGCGACCTGCGGCGGGAGGCCTGCAGCCGCAATCGACCGGCGCGCGATCCCGAGCAGCCAGGTGATCGGGGCGCCCTTCGCAGGGTCGTAGCTCTCGCGGTAGCGGACGGCCCGCTCGAAGACGTCGCTCGTGACGTCCTCGGCCTCTGCTCCGTGTCCCATGTGAAACGCCACGAAGGAGTAGACGCGGCGGATCAGCGGTTGAGGATCGGCCAGTGGATCACGCGGCACGTTACCGGCCCTCCTTCAGTGCGGCGCGGAAATTTGCGATCTCGACGGCGCGCGGATTGAGCGACGACGCGACGCGAAGATCGTGAGCGCGCGCCTTGCCGGTGGCCACGCGTGCGGCGTTGAGCCATGCCAACCAGTTACGCGGATCTTGCTCTATCGCCTTCGCATAGCTCAGCCGCGCCGCTCCGAGGTCGCCGGCGCCAACCTCTGCGTCCCCGGCGAGGATCCAGGGCTCGGGCGACCACGGCTGCCAGCGCTGTGCGTGCTGCGCATCCCGGAGCCCGGCGGCGAAGCGTCCCCCTGCCGTCGCGCTCGAGCTCGCCGCCGCCGCGTGGTTCCCGGCGAGGCCTGCAGCCGCGCCGACCGTGAGGATCAGAGAAGCCGCCGTGGCCACCACGCGAATGAGTGTGCCGGAGGAACGGACGGTCGTCCTGCTCGGCGACTCCTGTGCGGCGATCGCACACACGCCGAGGACGATGATCACGACCGCGAGCACGCTCACCTCCCAGTCCCAGTCTGCTCCGGCATGCACTGCATAGGCCACCACGGCTCCCGCGATCAACGGTGCGAGAGGGGAGCGCCGGGCGCGCACGCACGCCGCGAGGAAGATTCCGAGGGTCGCGACGACGAGGCCGAGGCCGATCAGGCCGAGCTCGGCGAGCGTCTCGAGGTACAGGCTGTGAGCGTCGCGAACGTTCAGGTAGTTCGGCCGATGCTGGAGCCAATAACGCTCGTAGGTGCCCGCGCCGTCGCCGATCACCAGGTGTGCGCGTGCCTGCGACCACGCTGCGTGCCAGAGGTGGATCCGGCCGTTGCTCGAGAGGCTGAAGAGACGCTTGTTCAGATTGGCCGCCACGACGGGCTTCGATTCGAAGGTCGACTTGGCCCGATGCGCGAGCGACACCGGCCCGCCCGCCGCAACGACGCCTGCACCAACGGCTGCGAGCGCCAGCACGAGGAAGCCGATCCCGAACGCCGTGGACACACCGGTGCTGAAGCGCACGCGCGCGGCGATTGCGGAGCGCGCCGCCTCCACGCAGGCGGCCACGGCGGTGAGGACGATCATCACGAGCGCGAGGTGATGGCCGTCATGCACCGCTTCGGCGATCGGCACGGCCCTGTGCGTGAGCCCGTGTGACCGTGCGCAGAAGAAGATCGTCACCACCGCGGCCGGCGACGCGATCAGCAGCGCCGCAGCGAGCTGGATTCGCCGTGGGTCGAGCGCCAGGGTTGCGACGAGCGCGAGGATCAATGAGATCCAGGCCGATCGGCCGAACGTGAAGTAGAGGGTCGCGACCTGCACCGGAACCGTGGCCGCCGCCCCGATGCGAATCCAGAACGCAGTACCGCGGGTGGTGAAGCCGAGGGCGAGCAACAGCCCGAAGGTGACGAGGAGCGCGAGCGCGTTCCAGTATCCGACGGGATCCGCCAGCCGGTAGACGTGGAGCGGATCCGAGACGCCGAGGCGGTTCGGGAACAAGCGCGTACAGAGGGAGTAGGCGGCGATCCCGGCGATCGCGAGGAATACCCCGGCGACGACGGAGACGACCGCGCGTGGTCGGATGAAAGTGACTGCCGCGGCCGCCGCAGCGAGGTAGAGCCCGGCGCGCTCCGTCTCGAGCACGGACTGATCGGGAACGGCAGACCACGCGATCGAGAGCGCCGTCCAGACCGTGAGAGCCGCGACCAGGAGGAGTGCCGCCACGCGCCAACCCGTGAGTGCGGGGACCGAGCCGAGCGCCCAGGCGAACACCGTCGGCACGAGCAACCCGAGCGAAGCCCAGCCCCAGGCGCTCGGGAAGTATCCACCCTGCGCGGCGGCGAGCGCTCCGACGATCACCAGCGTGGCGAGTCCCGTCACGACCCCGTAGAGGCCGGCCGCGTCAGAGCTCGACGCGAGGGCGGACGGCGGTGCGACGCGGGCGAGCGATTCCACGCCGTCGGCCCGCTCGAGTTAGGAGACGAGCTCCGACCGGCGCTGCGCGGTGCGACCGGCCGGGGAAGAGGAGCCGTAGTAGTAGTGGGCGGAGGCAGGAGCGCCCGTGATCACGACTCCGAGCTTGTGCGCCGGAAGCTGCCCAAGGATGCGGGCCATGTCACGGAGGCTCCCGCGCTCGACGACGTCGAGTCGAGCGAGCACGATCAGTGCGTCGACCTTGGCGCTCAACGAGATCCCGTCGCTCACTGCGAGGATCGGCGGAGCGTCGATGAAGACGTAGTCGTATTTCTCCCTGAGCTGGCCGATGATCTTCTCGGCTGCCTTGCTCTCGACGAACTCGCCGGGGTTGAGGGGTAGCGTCCCGCTCGCGATCACATCGAGCTGCGCCGTGCTGCGGCCGTTGCCCGACGCAATCGCCACGCCTGTCGGTAGGCCGGTGATCGGGACGCGCTGCAGGACCTTGTCCAGTGGGACGAGGTCGAGCGCGGCCTCGGTGAAACCGGGCCGGCTTCGGATCGTGAAGAGGCGATCGATTGCCGGGCTGTGCAGGTCGAGGTCGACGAGGGCCACGCGGGCACCGCCGCGCGCCATTGCGATTGCGAGGCTCGAGACCGTGGTCGACTTACCCTCCCGGGCGACGCTGCTCGTGACCATGATCACCTTCGCCTTGGCGTCGGCGTTCAAGAACTGGAGGTTGGTGCGAAGGACGCGGTAGGCCTCGGCATCGGGGCTCGACGGTTGCGTGAGCATGATCAGCTCGTCGGCGCGACGGAAGTCACGCGAGGGCTCCGGGATGCGTGCGAGCAGCGGCAGATGGAGCGCGGCTTCGATCTCCTCTGCGGAGCGGACTCGCTTGTTGAGAGCCTCGGCAAGAAACGCCAGGCAGATGCCGAGCACGATGCCGCCGAGCAGTCCGATGATGCCGTCGTGCCGTGGCTGCGGCTTGACCTTGGCCGCGCCGGAGGCCTCTCGAATCACCTGCGTGTTCGAGGTCTGCAAGTTCTCCAGTGTCTTCAGCTGCTGCGCACGGCTGAGCAGGCTCGAGTACTCGCTGGTCTTCGTCGATCCTGCGTTCCGCAGATCGGCGAGCCGGCTCTGAATCTCCTTGAGAGCCGTTTGCATCGCGCCCGTGTCGAGCTGCCGCCGATAGACGGTGAACTGCCGAGCATAGGTCGTCGCGAGTCTCACGGCGGCACCGGCATCGCCGTTCTGCACGCTGAAGGTGAGCAGGTCTGCGTTCGCAGCGGGGCTGATCGTCGTCGAGCCGAGCAGCGCCCCGGGGGACTCGTTGACGTGCGAGGCCTCGATGACGCGCCGCGCGAGATCAGGCGCCTGTGCGATCGCCGCCTGGGTCTCTGCGAACCGGGCCGGATCGGTGTAGAGGTTCGTGTTCTGCAAGCCGAGCAGCTGGCTCCCGATATCGGAGCGGCTCAGCAGGACCTCGGAGGAGGCCTGGTAGACCGGGCTCTGACGGAGCGCCAGGAACACCGTGACGACGGGCACGATGATGATCGCTTGGAGGATGATCCACTTCCTGCGCCAAAGCAGCGACAGGTAGTCATCGAGTGTCATATTCGGCGTCATAAGCGATTGGCATAAAGCCGTCGGCTGCGCCGGGACCTTCGGCCCAGACTAGCAACCTATGAAGTGCTCTTCCCTCGTTCGAGGGAGGGTTGCCAAGCCCTGCGGGAGGTTGAGCTAGGGCGTGACCTTGGCGGTGGGGGTGCTGGTGGCGTTTGCGGTGCCGGCGCTGTTGGTTGCTGTGACGGTGGCGGTGAGGGTGTTGCCGGTGTCTGCGGCGACGGGGGTGTAGGTGTTGGTGGTGGCGCCGCTGATCGGTGTGCAGCTCGAGCTGCCGGTGCGTGCTGCGTAGTGGTTTGTGATCTGGGTGGGGGTGAGTGCGCCGTTGTAGAGGGCGGGTTCGTCGAGGCGGCCCTTGAAGAGGTAGTCGGAGCCGTCGTAGGAGCCGAGGGTGAAGGGGGCGTTCCAGGCGGGCTTGGTCGTGGCGTGGCTGCCGGCTGCGGCGCCGTCGATGTAGAAGCGCTCGGTGGTGCCGTCCCAGCTGTAGACGATGTGGTGCCAGGCGTTCTTGCTGAGGTTGACGGTCGAGAAGAAGCTGCCGTCGAACTGGGTGAGCAGCTTGCCGCCGGTGCCGCTTGTGTCCCAGAGGATGCGGTGGGTGTAGTCGTAGCCGAGCAGGGTTGCATAGCCGGTGGCGCCGGTGGAGCCGGGGCCGGTGAGGAAGCCCCAGAGCTCGATCGAGAATGGGCCGGTGAGGGCGGGGTTGGCGAAGGAGACGGCGTCGTTGCTGCCGTCGAAGGAGGCGGCGGTGTCGGTGTCGCCGGTCAGTGCGCCGGCGGCGCCTAGCGTGATCCCGTTCAGGTAGGTGCCGGCGTTTCGGTTTTGCTGATCGGCGGCGGTGGTGCCGGAGGCCTCACCGAGGCGCCAGTAGGAGAGCGGGTTGTCGGCCGAGACCGTCGAGGCGTAGCCGGAGCCGCAGCGCTTCCACTGGTAGCTGTAGGAGATCGGCGCCGTGCCCGTCCAGGTGCCGTTACCGACCGACAGCTGCTGGCCGACCTGAGCGGTCCCCGTCACCGCAGGCAGCGCGGTGTTCACCGGCGGGGACGCTGAGGCAGAGGTGACCGTTGCGGTCTGGGCGCTCGTCGCGGTCGCGTTGCCCACACTGTTTGTGCCCTTGACGCTGACCGTCAGCGTCGCACCGAGATCCGCGCTCACCACGGTGTAGGTGCCGGTCGTCGCACCCGGGATCGCCGCACACCCGGGCGAGCAACGGTTCCACTGGTAGGTGTAGGAGATCGGCGCGGTACCCGTCCACGTCCCGTTCGCCGCCGTCAACGTCTGACCAACCTGCGCCGACCCACCAATCGTCGGCACACCCGTATTCACCGGCGGCGTCGATCCGGATCCCGTCGTCACCTTGGCGGTGGGGGTG
>JACDGR010000485.1 GCA_013821525.1 Actinomycetota bacterium | reverse complement strand
CCGGCCCGGCACCCCGCTCGAGGTGGCGACCCTGATCGCGTACCTCGCGTCCGCGGGAGCGAGCTTCGTCACCGGCCAGGCTGTGGTCGTCGACGGCGGCAACATCATCCAGGAGCCGCACGGAATCGACCTCTACGGCGACGCATCGTGAGCGTGCTGTCCTCGCCGCCGCCGCGCTTCAGCGCGGCCGAGGTGGAGCAGATCGCAGCGGAACGACTCGGCGTCACCGGCGGCGCGCGCGACCTCGGGAGCGAGCGTGACCAGACCTTCCTCGTCGAGGACGGCGGGGCAGCCGCGATCGTCAAGATCTCGAACCTCGGCGAGGATCCGGCGGTGCTCGATCTGGAGGCGGCCGCGATCCTGCACATCGCGCGCGTCGACCCATCGCTGCCGGTCGCGCGGCCCGTTGCGATCGACGGCGAGCTGCGCGCGACCGTCGAGGGACCGGACGGCACGCACTTCCTGCGCCGGTTCGAACGGCTGCAGGGGCGAAACGCGCGCGGGCACGAGCTCGACGACGCAGCACTTGCGGCATACGGCGAAACGCACGCGCGGCTGAACCGGGCATTACGCAGCTTCTTCCACCCCGCGGCCGGACGCGATCTGCTCTGGGATCTCCGGCAGACGCCGCAGCTGCGCTCGTACGCGCCTGCGATCGAGGACGCGACGAGGCGCGCGATCGTGGAGCGGGTGCTCGACCGGTTCGACGCGCACGTGGCTCCGCGCTGGGAACGGCTGCGAGCGCATGTGGTGCACGGCGACCTGAATCTCGACAACGTGCTCGTCGACGAGCGCGGTCTCGTGACGGGGATCGTCGACTTCGGCGACGTCGTATGGAGCGCGGAGGTGGCGGACTTCGCGGTCGGCCTCGCCTCGCTCCTGCGCGGTCGCAGCGGCGACGACGTGTTCCGCTCGGCGCGGCTCGTGATCGACGGCTTCACGCGACACTCGCCACTCGAGGACGACGAGCGTGCGGTGCTTGCCGACCTCGTCGCGGCGCGTCTGGCCGCGATCGTCACGATCAGCGCCTGGCGCAGCGAGCGCTACCCGGAGAACACGGAGTACATCCAGGCGCACGACGCCGACTCGTGGGCGCTGCTCGAGCGGTTCGATGCGCTCGGCGCGGAGGCAGTCGCGCGCGAGCTCGGCGCTCTGCAGGAGCCCGCCGGGTGGGAGGCGTTGCGCGAGCGGCGGTTCCGATCGCTCGGCCGCGCGCTGAGCCTCACCTACGAAACGCCCGTGCACGTCGTGCGCAGTGAGGGCGTCTGGCTGTACGGGCCGGACGGCGAGCGGTACCTCGACGCGTACAACAACGTGCCGGTCGTCGGGCACAGCCATCCACGGGTGACCGAGGCGGTCGTACGGCAGACGCGGTTGCTGAACACGCACTCGCGCTACCTGTCGGAGCCGCTCGTCGAGCTGGCGGAGCGGCTGACGGAGGCGATGCCGGCCGGGTCGGGGCTCGACACGGTGCTGCTCGTCAACTCGGGCAGCGAGGCCAACGACCTCGCCTGGCGGATCGCGACGACGGTGACAGAGAACGGCGGCGCGATCTGCACGCGGTTCGCATATCACGGCGTCTCGACGGCGATCGCCGCGGTCTCACCCGAGGAGTGGCCGCCGGGTTACGCGCCCGCTCACGTCGCGCGCGTCGACCCGTTCGGCGACCTCGACGCGGAGCTGGTGCGCGCGGTTACGGAGCTAGGCGGGCACGAGCTGCGCCTGGCGGCGACCTATATCGACGGCGGGTTCACGAGTGACGGGATCCTGCAGCCCGGCGACGAGGCGATGGCGGCCATGGTCGCGCGCACACACGAGGCCGGCGGGCTGTACATCGCGGATGAGGTGCAGATCGGCTACGGCCGCACGGGCGAGGCGCTCTGGTCGTTCGAGCGCGACGGGATCACGCCGGATCTGGTTACGCTCGGCAAGCCGATGGGCAACGGCTACCCGGTCGCCGCAGTGATCACGCGCCGGGAGATCGCGGAGCAGTTCTGGGCGACCAACCATTTCTTCAGCACGTTCGGCGGCAACCCGGTCGCAGCGAGCGCGGCACTCGCGGTGCTCGACGTGATCCGCGACGAGCGCGTCGTCGAGCGTGTCGGCCGCGTCGGGACGTATCTCGCCGGTGCGCTGAGCGAGCTCGGAGAGATCGCGGCCGTGCGTGCGAGCGGGCTGATGATCGGCGTCGAGCTGCGGTCCACCGAGAGGGCGGCGCAGCTGGTCGAGGGTCTGCGCAAGCGCCGGGTGCTGATCGGGCGCACCGGCCTGCACGAGAACGTGCTGAAGATCCGGCCCCCGCTGGCCTTCACGGAGGAGCACTGCGACCTGCTCCTCGGTCACCTGCGCGCGCTGTAACGCAGCGCGCCCGCGGCGAGTCTGTAC
>JACDGR010000484.1 GCA_013821525.1 Actinomycetota bacterium | reverse complement strand
GCCGTCACATCACCACCAGCCAAGGAGGTGACGGATCCGCGGCGACCGGCCGACGTCCGTCCGAGCACCCACACGACTTTGTTGGGAGGCACCCCTGATGACCCGCAAACTGACGCTCGCGCTCGCCACGCTCACGCTGCTCGCCCTGGTCGCGTCCCCGGCCGCGTTCGCCGCGGCCAGCCTCGACCAGGTGATCTCGAACCTGCGCCTCTGGATCACCGGCCTGCTCGCGACGCTGGCGACGCTGCTGCTGATGATCGGCGGCGTCCGCTACATCCTCGCCGCCGGCGACCCCGGCATGCACGAGAAAGCGAAGGGTGCGATCCGCACCGCGCTCGTTGGCTACGCGCTCGCGCTGCTCGCGCCGGTGCTGACCTCGATCGTCAAGCAGATCGCCGGGTGAGCCGCCGCCCGACGATCGCGGCTGCCGCAGCGACGGCAGCAGTCCTCTGCCTGGCCGCGGTCGCGCACGCCGACCCAGCCACCCCACCCGCAAACACCGGCACCACGACCGCGACGACAGCGACTGTTTCGACGCCGGGTATCCAGGTCGGGCCAGCGCTGACAACCACGCAGCCCGCGCCGACGCCGGGCGGCGGCGACGTTCA
Source organism: Actinomycetota bacterium (assembly GCA_013821525.1). Lineage (GTDB taxonomy): Bacteria > Actinomycetota > Thermoleophilia > Gaiellales > Gaiellaceae > PALSA-600. The sequence continues at coordinate 1,777 of JACDGR010000484.1, read as the reverse complement.
GGTCGGCGGCGACCAGAAGCCGGCCTGGTGGAAGTTCTGGGACGTCTCCGGCCAGATCAGTAACGCGATCGACTCCTGGTTCCGCGGGCTCGTCACCGACGCGCTCAACCCGACACTCGAACTCGTCGGCCGCACCGTCCTCGCAACCCCGCAGATCGCCGGACAGCAGCGGGTCGGGGAGATCTGGCTGATCACGCTCGCGATCGCCGACTCGCTGCTTGTCCTGTTCGTCCTAGCCGGCGCCGCCCTGGTGATGACCCACGAGACGCTGCACACCCGCTACGCGTTGAAGGATGCGCTGCCGAGGATCGCGTTCGCGGCGATCATGGCCAACGCGAGCCTCTCGATCTCCGCCCAGATGATCGCGGCCGCGAACGCGCTCTCGGCTGCGTTCCTGGGGAGCGGCGTCGACCCGGTCCAGGCGAGCGAGCAGCTGAAACAGTTTGTGCTGGCCGCGTTGTCGGGGGCGGGGATTTTTGTGATCCTGCTCGGACTCGCTGCCGCCGTGCTCGCGGTGATCCTGCTTGTGCTCTACATCGTTCGCGCCGCGGTCGTGCTGATCCTGATCGCGGCCGCGCCGCTGCTGCTGCTGACGCATGTGTTGCCGCAGACCGACGGGTTGGCGCGGCTCTGGTGGCGGGGAATGGCCGCCGCGCTTGGTGTGCAGGTCGCGCAAGCGCTCGTGCTCGCGACGGCGGTGCGGGTGTTCTTCGACAGCGGCGGCCACGCCGCGTTGGGGTTGTCGGTCACTGGCAGCCTGATCGACCTGCTCGTCTGCATCTGCCTGTTCTGGATCCTGGTGCGGATCCCGTTCTGGGCCAAAGACATGGTCATCTCCGGGCAGCGCTCGATGGTCACCCAGGTCGCGCGCAACTACGTCCTCGGCCGCACCCTCAAGGGCACCCTGTGAGCGACCGGGTTCGTCTGCCCGCAGATACCGAGCTTGACGACCGGCTTGCGTTCGGGCTGACCGCGCGCCAGCTGATGATCCTCTGCGCCGGCGGCTTGGCCGGCTATTGCCTCTTCTCGCTCGCCAAGACGGTGCTGCCTCCACCGGTCGCGGCCGCTGCCGCTGTCCCCGCTGTCGTGGTTGGTGTGCTGCTGGCGCTCGGGCGCCACCACGGCCTGCCGGCCGACCGGTTCGCGCTCGCCGCGACGCGTTTCTTTGCCCGGCCCAGGTTGCGGCTGCTCGCCCCGGAAGGGATCCCTGCACCCCTCCCCTCTGCCCCGGCGCGCCCCGCGATGACTGCGCTTGATCTGCCGGTGCGGGCCGTGTTCGGCTCTGGCCTCGTCGAACTCACCACGGGTGGGTTCTGTCTACTGCTGCGCGCTTCGGCGACCGGCTTCGCGCTGCGCAGCGACGACGAACAGCAGGCGCTGGTCGAAGCGTTTGGACGTTTTCTGAACGGACTCGCCGACCGGATCCAGATCGCCGTGCACAGCCAGCCGGTCGACCTCACCAGCTGGGCCGCCCATCTCGAGCGCTCCGTTCCTGAGAGCGCGTCCGGTTTGCTCAGATCGGCGGCGGCAGCGCACGCGCGCTTCGTCGCCGAGCTCGGCAGCCACGCCGAGGTGCGGCAACGCGAGATCGTGCTCGTGCTCAACACCCGGACGCGCGAGCGGTCGGAAGCCAAGACGACGCTGGAGCGGCGCGCCAGCGAGACGGTCGATCTGCTCCAGTCCGCCGGCGTCGAGCTGCGGCGACTGAGCGGCGCGGAGACGGCACGACTGCTTGCCCGCACGCTCGACCCGCCAGGCCCACCCCCCGGGACAGAGC
>JACDGR010000074.1 GCA_013821525.1 Actinomycetota bacterium | reverse complement strand
GATACGGTTGAATCGTTCACGGCGGTTCCTCCTTTTGATCTTGGACGGATCGCCCCGAACGCTCCCAACAAGAGCGGACGAGGCAGGAGGGACCGCCCTCAAGTTCTACGAGCTACGGGACAACCTCAGCAGTCCCTGCCGCCAGAACTCAAGGAACACACCGGCGTCGACCCACTCGCGGAAACGCCGGTAGGCCGACGAGCAGGAGCAGATCCCGGTGGCGTTGAGTGCGTTCCATTGCATCCCGGTACGCAACACGAGCAGGATCGCGTTCATCGCGTCCCGGTCGGGAACGCGCGGGCGGTGACACCCGAGCGGATGCGTCGGCGGAGCCGGCAAAACAGGCTCCATTCGCGCCCACACCCTGTCCGGGATCCGCCAACCGTCGTCTTTGACCAGTAGACCCATCACGTCCTCCCTCGCTGATTTCCGCAACGAGGTCGGACTTCGCTCCCCCAGCCCGGGTCCCTGCCTATCGAAATACGCTCTTAAGTCGCGAATCGTGTTCTCGGCCCGCGAATCGTCCTTGCGGAGGACGCCGCAGCCGCCGGGGAGCGACTACCTTTCGCCCCATGCAAGGGCGCCCACACGCGGCCGACGTCGTTGCGATCCTCGTGCTCGCCGTCCTCGTCGGCCTGGTCGGGACCGGGCTCGGGGTCGCAGCGGCGCACGTACGGTCGTCCGGTGCGCGTGAGCACGGGCCGCTGCGGATGATCTTGCCGAACAACCTTCCGAGCTCCGACGCGCCGTCGCTGCAGCGCGACCGGGTGCGGCTACGGCCCGGCCGGTGATCCGCCGCTACCGGCGCTGGCGGTGGTGGCAGGCGGTCGGGCTCGCGCAGCTGCGGATCATGGCGATCGAGCACTGGGATCCACTCAACGTCTACGACTCGCCGAAGGATGCAGCGGTCTACGACCCGTACCTCGAGCGGGCGGGGCGCATGCTGCGCCGTGGCAAGGGCTCGGACTCGCTTGCGAGGTACCTGGGGAACGTCCGCACGAAGGCGATGCACCTCGACGAGAGCGAGACGACCGACGAGCTCTTCGCCGACCGCGTTGTCGCCTGGTACTCGCTCGAAGCCCCGGGCTAGCGGGTCGCTCCCGCGTAGAGCAGTCCTGCGGCCAGCGCGAAGCACGCTGCGGCCGCCGACACGGCCGTTTGCGTGAGCGCAGAAGCCGTCGTGGCAGCTGCGACCGCCGCGACGACGAGCGCGTTCGCGAGTGGCCTGCGGCGAATCGTCAGCACCGCGACCCCGACGACAGCCAACGTGCCGGCGGAGCTTCCCGCAATCGCGAGCACGCGCGGCAAGACATCGACGTGCGCTTGCGCACGCGGCACGTGGGTGCCGCCGAAGCTGCCGTGGATCCGCATGGCTGCTGCGGCACCGACCGCGACTCCGCCGTAGAGCAACCCGACCGGCGCGGCCCAGCGTTTCTTCGCGAGGAGCAGCGAGCCGATGCCGAGGAGCGGCGCCGACAGCAGCGCGCCGCCGAGGTAGTAGATGCGAAACGCCGCCGAGTCCCAGCCGTGTGCCGCGCCCCAGGCCATCGCCCCGGCCGCGGCGGCAAATGAGAGCAATCCCGTCGCCCAGGCGTAGCGACGCCCGCGCAGAAGGAGCCCCGCAAGGCGGAGGCAGATGAGCGCCGCGGCGAAGCAGAGCAGCACGTCCACGGCTCTAGTCTGCTCGGTAGACGACGGCCGCGCTGCGTCACGACGTCGTGCGGATTGTCACCCATCCGGGCTGCGTCAATGCTTCAACTTCTGAAGCGCTGTCGACCTCCACTGTGGGTATCGTGGGCGACGTGGAGAAGCGCTACCTGTTCACGCCCGGCCCGACGCCGGTGCCGCCTGCCGTGCTTGCGGCAGGCGCGGAGCCGATCGTCCACCACCGTGGCACCGACTTTCGCGAGATCTACGCGAGCACGCTCGAGCGGCTGAAGAGCGTCCACCGCACCGAGTCCGACGTCCTGCTCTACACCGCGTCGGGTAGCGGAGCGATGGAGTCCGTCGTCGCAAATCTCTGCGCGCCCGGGGATCGGGTTGCCGTCGTCAGCCACGGATCCTTCGGTGAGCGCTGGATCTCGATCTGCGAGCAGCACGACGTCGACGTTCAGGCGATCCGGTATGAGTGGGGTGAGTCCCCGGACGCGGACGAGGTCGCGGCCGCCGTTCGCGAGTCGGGCGTCGACCTCGTGCTCTGCCAGCAGTCGGACACCTCGACCGGCGTGGTCTCGGACGTGCGCTCGATCAAGGAGGCGATCGGCGACGTGACGCTCGTCGTAGACGCGATCTCGTCGCTCGGCGCCGTGCCGCTGGAGACCGACGGGTGGGGCATCGACGTCGTCGTCTCCGGCTCGCAGAAGGCGCTCATGTGTCCGCCCGGGCTCGCGACCACCTCGGTTCCGGCTCACGTCCTCGCCCGCGCGAAGCGTTCCCGCAGCTTTTACTTCGATTGGCAGGCGAACAAGAAAGCGCAGGACAAGCTCGACGCGGCGTTCACGCCGGCCGTCTCGCTGATTCGCAGCCTCGACGTTGCGCTCGGGCTGATCCTCGACGACGGGCTAGAAGCAGCGTTCGAGCGGCATGTTCGGCTCGGTCGCGCAGCGCGAGCAGGCATCAAGGCGATGGGGCTCGAGCTCTTCTCGCCCGACGACGACTCCTCTGCCGTCGTCACCGCGGTGCGGGCGCCTGAGGGAATCGACGGTGACGATCTGCTGCTGCAGCTCCGTGACAAGCACGGAGTGACGCTCGCGCCCGGGCAGGCGCACCTGAAGGGGAAGATCTTCCGCATCGGGCACATCGGCTGGTTCGACGTGTTCGACATCACAACCGCACTGGCCACCGTCGAGCTGTCGCTGACCGAGCTCGGTGCGGACATCGAACGAGGCGTCGCGGTCGCACGCGCGTTCGAGGCGTTCGAAACGCCCGTCGCGGCGTAGAGGGTCGGCAACGTGGCGACTCGTCCGAAGGTGCTCGTCCGCGAGACGATCGCCGAAGCGGGTGTCGAGTTGCTGCGTTCGAAGTTCGACGTGGACGTTGATCTCGATTCCCCGCTCAACGAGATCATCGGTGGGTACGACGCGCTGATCGTGCGCTCGGCAACGAAGGTGACCGCCGACGTGATCGAGCGCGGTGAGCGGCTGAAGGTGATCGGCCGTGCGGGCGTCGGTGTCGACAACGTCGACGTGGACGCGGCAACGCGACAGGGAGTCGTCGTCGCAAACGCGCCGGAGTCGAACGTCGTCTCTGCCGCAGAGCACACGATCGGCCTGCTCGTCGCGCTCGCGCGCAACATCCCGCAGGCTCACAACGCGCTCGTCGCGGGCCGCTGGGAACGTGCGAAGTGGGGCGGCGTCGAGCTGGCGGACAAGGTGCTCGGCGTGCTCGGTTTTGGCCGCATCGGCCGCCAGGTCGCCCGTCGTGCGCTCGGTCTGCAGATGAAGGTGATCGCGTACGACCCGTTCGTCGGCCCCGACCGTTTCCGTGAGCTCGGCGTCGAGAGCGCGTCGTTTGACGACGTGCTGGCGCGGTCCGACTTCCTCACCTTGCATCTCCCGCTGAACGACGAGACGCGCGGCGCGGTCGATGCCGAAGCGATCGCGAAGATGCGCGACGGCGTCCGGATCGTCAACGCAGCGCGGGGCGACCTGGTCGTCGACGACGATCTCGTCGCGGCGCTCGAGTCAGGGAAGGTCGCGGGTGCAGCGATCGACGTGTTCGTCGAGGAGCCGTACAGCGGGCCGCTGCTCGGCGCGCCGAACATCATCGTGACGCCGCATCTCGCGGCTTCGACGGAAGAGGCACAGGATCGCGCCGGGGTGATCGTCGCCGAGCAAGTGGTCGCCGCGCTCGAGGGCGGGCTCGTGTCGAACGCCGTCAACATCCCCACTGTCGGCGCCGACGACCTCGAGGTGCTCGGGCCGTACATCCCGCTCGCTGCGAAGCTCGGCCGGTTCGCGATGGAGCTGGCCGGGAACGAGATTGGCAAGCTGACGGTGGAGGTGTACGGCGAGCTCGCAGAGCACGACACGCGCCTGCTCACGGTTGCCGCCTTGAACGGCGCCTTCCAGGGCCACACCGACCAGCCCGTCAACTACGTGAACGCGCCCGTCGTCGCCGCCGACCGCGGCATCGAGGTCGTCGAGGAGAAGCGGCGCTCGTCCCGCGACTTCACGAACCTCGTAGCGATCACCGCGGGCAACGCGCGCGTCGCGGGTACGACGATCGGAAACGACGACCGGCTCTGGCTCGTCTCAGCTCTCGGCTTCGAGCTCGAGATGGAGCTCGCTCCTCGTCTCGTGCTGCTGCGCTACCAGGATGTCCCCGGCGTGATCGGGCGCGTCGGGACGCTGTTCGGCGAAGCAGGCGTCAACATCGCCAACATGGCTGTCTCGCGCAACCGCGAAGGCGAGAGCGCGCTGATGGCGCTCTCGATCGACGCGCCGGCGGCGCCCGACCTCGTCGCGCGCCTCCGCGAGGGCGTCGACGAGGCGCACGTCATCCAGTGAGCTGGCCCGAGCCCGTCGAGCGCGTCTCGACCGTCCTGCGCGCAGCGGCAGTCGAAGCGCGAATCGAAGAGTTCGGCGACGGCACCCCGACCGCACGGGAGGCCGCACGTGCGATCGGGTGCGACCTCTCGCAGATCGTCAAGTCCCTCGTCTTCGTCTGCGACGGCGGCTATGTGCTCGCGCTGGTTCCGGGCGACCGCCGGGCCGACGAGCAGGCGATTGCCACGGCGGTCTCGGCGTCCGAGGTTCGCGTCGCCCGCGCCGAGGAGGTTCTGCACGCGACAGGATTCGAACCCGGCGGCGTAGCGCCATTCCCTCTGCGCGCGGTCACCGAGCGACTGATCGACAAGAGCCTCTTCGCGCACGAGGTCGTCTGGATCGGCGCGGGCTCCGCCTCACATATGGCCTTGATCGGCCCGCCGGAGCTGAAGCGGCTCGCCGGAGCGCGCGCGGTCGACCTCGTCTCGCACGGGTAGCATCACAGTGTCCCGGCGTCCCCGAAGAGGAGCTTTGGCCGTGCAAGAGACCGAGAAGATCTGGATGAACGGCGAGCTCGTGGACTGGGCCGACGCCAAGGTGCATGTCGGCGTCCACGCGCTCCACTACGGATCAGGCGTCTTCGAGGGCGTCCGCTGCTACGACACGCCCAAGGGGCCTGCCGTCTTCCGGCTCGGTGAGCACATGCAGCGTCTGCACAACTCGGCGCGCCTCCTCTACATGGACATCCCCTACTCGGCCGAGGAGCTTCAGGCGGCGACGAACGAGGTGGTGGGTGCAAACGGGCTCGCAGAGTGCTACATCCGCCCGATCGCGTTCTACGGCTACGGCGAGCTGGGCGTCTCGGCGCGCGGCAACCCGGTCGAGACCGTGATCATGAGCTGGCCCTGGGGCTCCTACCTCGGTGAGGAGAGCCTGAAGACCGGGATTCGCGCCAAGATCTCCACCTGGCAGCGTGTCCCTCCGAACGTCGTCCCGCACGTGTCGAAGGCGACCGGCGTCTACCTGAACTCGATGCTTGCGGTCACCGAGGTGACGAACGCCGGTTACGACGAGGCGATCCTGCTCACCCCGGAGGGCACCGTCGCCGACGGCTCGGGCGAGAACCTGTTCGTCGTACGCGACGGGGTCATCTACACCCCCGATCTCTCGTCGGGGATCCTGCCGGGTATCACGCGCGACACCGTCACGCAGATCGCGCAGGACCTCGGCTACACGGTGATCGAGAAGGCGCTGATCCGCTCCGACCTCTACCTCGCCGACGAGGTGTTCATGTGTGGCACCGCCGCCGAGGTGACGCCGCTCCGCTCGGTCGACGACCACGAGATCGGCGTCGGTGAGATCACGCTGGCGATTCAGTCCGCGTACCTCGACACCGTGCGTGGCAAGAGCGAGCGCTGGTCGCAGTGGCTCGATCACGTCCCGCAGCTCGCGAGGTCGTGACCGTAGACTTGGCGGAGGTCAATCAGGAGCGCAGGCCTCGGCCTTGCCGACGCCGGAGCGGGGCCTAGTGAGCACCGCGACCGACCGGATCAATCTCAGCGCGCCGTGGATCGACGAGCGCGACGAAGAGCTCGTGCTGGAAGTGCTGCGGTCGGGCTGGCTCTCGCTCGGGCCGACCGGCCCGCGCTTCGAGTCGCTGCTCGCGGACGCAGTCGGCGCACCGCACTGCGCAGCGGTCTCGTCGGGCACCGCAGGGCTGCATCTGTGCATGCGCCTTGCCGGGGTCACGGAGGGCGACGACGTGATCACGTCGCCCTACTCGTTCGTCGCTTCGGCGAACTGCGCGATCTACGAGGGAGCGACCCCGATCTTTGCGGACATCGACCCGCAGACGCTCAATCTCGACCCGGCGGCCGTCGAGGCTGCGATCACTCCGAAGACCAAGGCGATCGTCGCTGTCGACATCTTCGGGTACCCCGCCGACTACGACGAGCTGCTCGCGCTCTGCGAGCGCCACGGCCTCGCGATGATCGAGGACGCCTGCGAGGCGCTCGGCGCGCGGTACAAGGGCAAGCCGCTCGGCTCGCACGGCCATCCCGCGGTCTGGGCGTTCTACCCGAACAAGCAGATGACGACGGGCGAGGGCGGCGCGGTGACGACCCACGATCCGGAGCAGCACGAGCTCCTCACCTCATTGCGCAACCAGGGCCGGCTCGAGACCTCGAGCTGGCTGCAGCACGGGCGGCTTGGTTACAACTATCGCCTCGACGATCTTTCTGCGGCGCTCGGCATCGGGCAGGTCGAGAAGCTCGACCAGATCCTCGCCGCGCGCGCGGCCGTCGCGGAGCGCTACAACGAGCTGCTGGCGGACGTCGACGTCGACCGGCCGCTGGCCGACGACGCCGATCACGTTCGCTCCTGGTTCGTCTACGTCGTCAAGCTGCCGCCCGGCGTCGATCGCGACGCCCTCATGTCCCGCCTCGCCGATCAGGGTGTCGCGACGGCGCCGTACCTCCCGTCGATCCATCTGCAGTCGTACATGCGCGAGCGGTACGGCTTCAGCGAGGGGATGCTGCCGGTGAGCGAGGACTGCAGCGCGCGCACGATGGCACTGCCGTTCCACGCGCGCCTTGACCGGGCAGACCAGGAGCGCGTGGTCGAGGCGCTCCGCTCCTCCCTCTGAGCGCCCTCAGCGTCATCCGGATGCTGACGGCCGCCGACGCGGAAGAGCTCGTCGGGTTGCGCCTCGCAAACCGGGAGTTCCTCGCCCCATTCGATCCGGAGCGCGACCCGTCGTTCTTCACCCTCGACGGCCAGCTCGCGTGGCTTGCGAGCGGCGACCCCAACAACGTGCGTTTTGCGATCCTCGACGGTGAGACGATCGCCGGGACGATCACGCTCTCGAACATCACGCGCGGCCCGTTGCAGAGTGCGGTCGTCGGCTACTGGGTCGACCAGGCGCGCAACGGGCGGGGCCTCGCGAGCGCTGCTGTCGCAGCGGTGGTGGAGTACGCGTTCCGTGAGCTCGAGCTGCACCGCGTCGAGGCGGGGACGCGCCTCGGCAACGTGCGCTCGCAGCGCGTGCTCGAGCGCAATGGCTTTACGCGCATCGGCGTTGCGCGCAAGCACCTGCTCGTCGGAGGAGCCTGGCGCGACATGATCCTTTTCGAGCGGCTCACCGACGACTAGGAGCCGCCGATGGCGATCGACCCGCTGAACACCGGCGACAAGCGCAGCTTCTTCTCGCGCATGCGCGTCGATACCCGACCGTTCCGACACCGCGACTTCCGCAATCTCTGGATCGGTCAGGGCATCTCGACGCTCGGCGGCGCGATCGGCACAGTGGCGGTGCCGTACCAGGTCTACAAGCTGACCGGATCGACCGCGCTCGTCGGCCTGCTCGGCCTCTCGTCGCTGCTGCCGCTGCTGGTCGTCCCGTTGATTGGCGGCGCGATCGCGGATGCAGCCGACCGTCGCACGATCCTCCTGCGCACCGAGATGGGGATGATGCTCGTGACGGCCCTCTTCCTGGTGAATGCGTTGCTTGCGAGGCCTCAGGTGTGGGCGCTCTTCGTGCTGCAGGCGATCGCGACGGCGATCTTCAGCCTCGGCCGGCCTGCGATGGCGTCACTCGCACCGCGTCTTGTTCCGGATGACGAGGTGGCGGCAGCCGGTGCGCTGGACGGCGTCTACAGCTCGCTCGGCGCGGTCGCAGGCCCCGCCGTCGGCGGCGTGATCATCAGCGTTGCAGGCGTTCCGTGGACGTACGGCATCGACTGTGCGACGTACGCTGCCTCGCTGGTCGCGCTATGGGCATTGCCGAAGCTTGCGCCGGTCGGTGAGGTCGACCGTCCGAGCCTGAGCTCGATCGTCGACGGCTTCCGGTTCTTGAAGGGCCGTCAGGCGCTACTCGGGATCTTCCTCGTCGACTCGAACGCGATGGTGTTCGGCATGCCGAGCGCCCTCTTCCCGGCGTTCGCGTTGCACCGGCTCGGGGGCAACGCGGCGACGGTCGGCTTCCTCTACGCGGCTCCATCCGCGGGCGCGCTGCTCGGATCGCTCTTCTCCGGCTGGGTCTCCCACGCGCGGCGGCAAGGTCTCGGCGTGACGGTTGCGGCATGCGCTTGGGGTGCGGCGATCGGGCTCTTCGGCTTCATGACGAGCCTGTGGCCGGCGCTCGTGCTGCTTGCCATCGCAGGCGGTGCGGACTTCTACAGCGCGGTGCTCCGCAGCACGATGCTCCTGCGCTCGACGCCCGATCATCTACGCGGCCGGCTGATGGGGATCGAGTTCGCGCAGGTCGCAAGCGCTCCGAGCCTCGGCGACGTCGAGGCGGGCGTACTCGCCTCGCTCACGTCGCTGCGCTTCTCGGTCGTCTCCGGTGGCGTGCTGTGCATCGCCGGCTGTGTGGTGACGGCGCTTGCGCTGCCCGGGTTCCTGCGTTACGACAGCCACGACCCGACCCATGAACCTGCGACGTAGCCCGCACGAGGTCGCACCCGAGCTGATCGGCGCCGAGCTCCTCGTCGACGGGGTGGGCGGGGTGATCGTCGAGGTCGAGGCCTATGACCAAACAGATCCAGCCGCGCACGGATTCGGCAACCGGCGTTCGGTGCGCAACGCTTCGATGTTCCTGCCGGGCGGGCATGTCTACGTCTACCGCTCCTACGGCATCCACTGGTGCATGAACGTCGTCTGCGACGAGGCAGGCGTTGCAGGGGCCGTCCTGATCAGGGCAATCGAGCCGACGCGCGGGCTCGACTCGATGGTGGAGCGCCGCGGGCTCTCCGACCCACGCCTCCTCTGTAGCGGCCCGGGGCGGCTCTGCCAGGCGCTCGGGGTGACGGGCGAGCACGACGGACTGCGAATCGATCGCGCGCCGTTCAGCCTGCGCGCGACACGCAGGCCGGTCGAGGTGGTGACTGGCCCGCGGATCGGGATCACGAAGGCGGTCGACCTGCCGTGGCGCTACGGGCTCGCCGGATCGCGGTTCCTCAGCCGCCCTTTACGGTCAGCGTGATCTTCAGCCCCGGCGCCGCGGCGGTATGCGCGGACAGGGATTGCGCGGTCACCTTGCCGCGCGCGTCGCCTACGAGCGACACATCGAGCTTCAGCCGCGCGAGCTTCGCCTGCGCCCGCGCAAGCGACAGGCCGACCACGTTCGGCACCGCGCCGTGCAGCGACTTCGGCAGGATGATCGTGATCCGGTCGCCCGCCGAGGCGGTCCCCTGCTTCGGGAACTGGCCGACGACGTAGCCGAGCCGGTCGCCGGTCTTCGCCGGCTTGTAGACGACGGCGGGCGTCAACGGCTGACCCTCGAGGCGCGCCTTCGCGGCAGCGAGCGACTGGCCGATCACCTCGGGGATCTCGACCTCGTTGGGCTTACAGGTCGCTACGTGCGTCGGACCGACTCCGCCGAAGAACTCGAGCTGCACGGTGTTCTGGCAGACACCGTCGTCCCGCTCGAGCACGCCGCCGCGGTTGACGACCGTGACCGGCGACGCGTAGCCGTAGTCGGGCGGGGAGAAGCTCTCAGGCGGCAGCTTCAGCTGCTCCAGCGCTTTCGACATGAATGCCTTCCAGATCAGCGCGGGATAGGTGCCGCCTGCGACTGGACCGCCGTGAAACTCGGTTGTCATCGGCACGAGCTTGTCGGGGTACCCGACCCAGACTGCGGCAACCAGTTGCGGCGTGTAGCCGACGAACCAGGCGTCCCCGTAGTTCTCCGTCGTGCCGGTCTTGCCGGCGACCTGGCGGCCCGGCAGCTGCGCAGCCTTGCCGGTGCCGTACCGGACGACACCCTGCAGGAGCGAGTTGATCGTGTTCGCCTGCGTGGCCGTGAGCACCGGGACCGGCACCGTCTTGTTCGCCTCGACGTGTCCCTTGGCATCGCGCACGTCGAGGACGGCGCGGGGGGTGTTGCCGAAGATCGACCCGTCGATGCGTGAACCGCCATCGGCGAACGTCGAGTACGCCCGGGCCATCTCGAGCGGTGTTGCCGGCTCGGCACCAAGACCGATCGCAAAGTACCCCTGTAGTGGCGTCGTGATGCCGAGTGCCTTGGCCGTGTCGCGGACGTTGCGCGGCCCGAGGATCGCGGTCAGCTGTGAGAACACCGAGTTGTCCGAGTACGCAATCGCCTTCGTGAGGTCGATCGGCCCCAGATACTCACCCTCGTAGTTGTTCACCTTCCAGAGGCGACCATCGGCATTGATCGTCACGGGCGCGGAGGTGAGGACGCTCGACGGCGCGATGTTCTGCTTCAGCGCGGTTGCGAGCACGAACGGCTTGAACGACGAGCCCGGTTGGCGCTCGCCCTGCGTCGCGAGGTTGAACTGATGCTGGTGGTAGTTCTCGCCGCCGACCATCGCAAGCACCGCGCCGGTGTGCGCGTCGAGGACGACGAGCGACGCGGTCGGTCCGGTGCTGGTCGCCGGCAGCACCGACGAGACTGCGTCGCGCGCAATGTTCTGCAGGTCGGGCCGCAGCGTCGTCGTGACGCGCAGGCCGCCGCCAAGCGTGCGGTTCGCGCCGTAGTGCTTGATCAGCTGATCCTTGACGTAGTTCGCAAAGAACGGTGCGGCCACGCCCTGGGTCGAGGGGAGCGCGACGTTCTCCGGCTTCGGCATGGGAAAGACCAGCGAGTTGACGTACTGGCTCTTCGTCAGGAAGCCCTGCGCGTAGAGGAGGCCGAGCACCAGGTTGCGCCGGCCCTTGGCGGCCTGCGGATGAGCGACCGGATCCCACGAGCTCGGATCTTCCGGGATCGCGGCGAGGAGCGCGGCCTCGGCGGGCTTCATGACGGCGGCGCGGTGGCCGAAATAGATGCGCGATGCCTGCTCGACGCCGTAGGCGCCGTTTCCGAAGTAGACAGTGTTCAGGTAGGCGGTCAGGATCCGGTCCTTCTTCCAGCGCTGCTCGAGCTGCCAGGCGAGCGCGGCTTCGAAGAGCTTGCGCCCGATCGTCTTCTTGCTGGTCAGCTGCGTGTTCTTGATGAACTGCTGGGTGATCGTCGAGCCGCCCTGCACGGCGCCGTGCTTCGTCACGTCGAGCCAGAGC
>JACDGR010000483.1 GCA_013821525.1 Actinomycetota bacterium | reverse complement strand
ACCCACGGCTCGACCGCCGCCCGCAGCTCCTCCGCGGTCGCCTCGGTCCACCCCGACTGATGATTGAGCGCATCGAGCTCGACGTACGGAACGTCGAGACGTGCGGCGAGCGCCCGCGCAAGCGTGGACTTCCCCGCACCCGAGACGCCCCGGACGATGACGCGCTGCATTACCTAGAGGAGACGTACCTCTTCGCGGCGGTCGCGCGCGAAGAAGTGGATGCCGTCCACGAACCTGACCCAGTTGCAGCGAGTGCACATGACGAGCGAGTGCGTGCGGGCCGAGTCCGCCAGGAATCGCACACCGGTCAACAGGTCGCCGTTCGAGACGCCGGTCGCCGCGACGATCACCTCCTGCGGCGCGAGGTCGTCGATCGTGAAGACCCGGTCGACGTCGTCGATCCCGTGCGCGTGCGCCTCTTCGATCTCAGCTCGGCGCGTCGGCCAGAGCTGCGCCTGCAACTCCCCGCCGAGACAGCGCAATGCTGCGGCCGAGAGCACGGCCTGCCGCGTGCCGCCGATGCCGATTACAAGGTGGTCGTTCGTGCCGCGAACCGCGGCACTGATCGACGCGGTCACGTCGCCGTCCTGGATCAGCTTGATGCGGGCGCCCGAGGCGCGAATCTCCTCGATCAGGTCGTGGTGGCGCGCCCGATCGAGCACGATCGCAGTGATGTCGTTGACCATCCGGCCGAAGGAATCTGCGATTGCCCGCACGTTGTCGGCGACCGGGCGGCCCAGCTCGATCGCGCCGCGGGCAACGGGGCCGACCGCCATCTTGCGCATGTACATGTCGGGCAACGAGGGCATCGAGCCCCGGGGTGAGGCTGCGATCATCGAGATCGCGTTGGTTCCGCCGCGAGCGACCACCGCGCGTCCCTCGAGGGGGTCGAGCGCGAGGTCGTACTCCTCCCCGCCCGCGCCGACCGTCGAGCCCACGGGCAGCTGGTCGGAGTCCTCGGCGCCGCCGATCACGATGTGGCCGCTGATCGGCATCCGCTCGAGCGCGAGCCGCGCACCCGAGAAGGCAGCCTCCTCGGCAGCGTCCTGGTCGGCGCGGCCGAGCCAGCGCGCGCCTGCAAGCGCCGAACGCTCGGTCACACGCGCGAACGTCTCGCAGAGGCACTGCCGACGGGTGTCGGCGTCCTGGCGGAGCTGCTGGGCGGTCGCCGCCTCGCTCACCTTGGCTGCCGCACCTGCTCGGCAGAACGCATGACGAGCTCGATCACCTGGTCGATGGTTCGCTCCACGTTCGCATTCTCGACTACCGGGACACTCTCGCGTCGTGCACGCCCCACGATGTAGGTCTGGATGCGCCGGATGTCGTCGAGTTTCTCGACATACTTGCCCATCGAGCGGATGCCGCCGGTCGTCGCGTCGCGCACCTGAAAATGGATCCGGTGCACGTCGACATCGGCGATCTCGACGATCACGTGCACGAGCAGCGCACCCTCGACCTCGGCCGGGAGGATGCCGGGAACGAGATGGACGCCTTCGAGCACCATCGACCACCCCTCGGTCAGGGAGCGGTGGATCGCTGCCTCCACGCCGACGCAGACGTGGCGGCACTGGTCGACGAACCCGACGATCGTCGGGTCGCCGGTCACGTCGTCGTCCACAGCCGCGCCGGCCTCGAAGCTCGAGTAGTGAATGGTCGGCATGAACTCGCGCGAGAAGAATGCGCGCATCGTCTGGCGAATGAAGTCCGTCGAGGCGACGCGGGTGATCCCGAGGCGGTGCGCCACCTCTGCTGCAACCGTCGACTTGCCAGTGCCGGTCGAGCCCCCGATCAGCACGATGATCGGAACGTCGAGCGTCTGCAGATCGGCAAGGCGCCGGAGACGTGTGACGGCGCGATCCCCCTCATCGGGGCCGAGCGTCTCCTCGGCCAGCAGATGCAGGCGCTCGAAGTCGAGCGCGTGCTCCCCGCGTTCGGCGAGGTCGACCTCGATGCGCCGCGCGAGCGCGTAGGCGCGATCAGCGGGTACGCCCGCGGCGATCAGTGCCCGCGCCATCATCCCCTTCGAATACGGAAGGTCTGCGTCGCCGAGCGGCAGCGGCTCGCCGTGGCGGCGCTGGCTCACAGAAGAGCCTCGGCAGGAGCCAGCGCGAGCAGGGCCTCGTCGAGTCCCTCACCGATCACGTCGTTCGCAGCGAACACGACACGCTTGCCCGCCGCGAGCGCGTGCTCGGCGACGACGTCGATCGCCGCTGCCTTCACCTCGACGAGGTAGGTGTCGGCAGTCACCGCCGCGAGCTCCGCGCGCAACCTGGAGCGGTCGGCGAGGCTCGTCGAGACATGCACGACCTCGGCGTCGAGGTGGGCGACATCGGTCGCGCCGGCCGTGAACACGGCGACGCGGCCCGTCAGCTCCTCGAGTGGCCGCAGGTGGAGCG
>JACDGR010000482.1 GCA_013821525.1 Actinomycetota bacterium | reverse complement strand
GTCCAGCAGGAGGCGTCCGTCGTCGAACACGCGCAGCAGCGCATCCTTCTGCCGGACGGCGTAACCGAACGCCGAGCGAAGCAGACCGCGCTCGTGGCGGACTTTCTCGTATTCGACGGCGGCCCACGCGAAGAACGCCTCGGCGTGAGGACGCAGATGGGCGTCGCGAAGCCGCTTGATCTCGGCGGGCGGCTTGTGACGCCAGCCCGCGTCGAGCTGGAAGATGCGCGCGATACGTGCGAGCCCCTCGCGCGCGGCAGCGCTCTTGGCGAACGCAGCCTCGAAGTATTTCCTTCGAAGGTGACACCAGCAAGCGACCTCAATACATTGCCCCTCGTGGTCATCGGGCGGTTTTTCGGTTGGGTCGCGGAACAAAATGTCGTAAACGCTCTTGGCGTCGGCTTGCACGTAGCCCGAGTACCCCTCGAACATCGTCCGTACGACCCTGCTCGTCTCCTTCGCGGTGTATTCGAACAGGACGTGATCGCTGTCGGCAATCATGACGAAGTAGTGTCCGCGCCGGCAGGGTTGTCGCACTTTCTCGTGGGTGCGGATGGGTTGCACGAGCACGCCGGTCGCGTCGGTGGCGATGCAGAACGCCGAAGCGAGCGCCTCGCTGCGCATCGCTTGGACGACCGTCGCACCACAAGTCGCCCCCGCATCCTCGACCCACCGGCACATGGTCCCGCGGTCGATGGGGCACCCGTCGCGTGTGAAGCTGTCTTCAATGCGGAAGAGCGGCATGCCCATGCCGTATTTGAGCATGAGGATGTGTGCGAGAAGCGACGGCGCGGCAAGCGAACGGGCAAAGGTCCGCGGCGGCATCGGAGCGGTCTCGACGCTCGTGTTGCCCTTGGCGTCGATGACCTGGTACTTCACCCGCGCCGTGACGATGCGACGAAGGCCTCCTCGCTTGTAGCCGATGGTGCAGCTTTCCTCGAAGTCGATGCGCTTGGCCAACCCCTTTTCGACGAGCTCTTCGAAGACCGGATCGGGAATCTCGATTCGCTCTTCTTCGATCGGCAGTTTCTTCGGATCTCGGCGGCCGGTGGGCCTGCGCTTCGGCTCCTCGTCGGAGGACCCCGGCGGCGTCAACGTGAGGCCATCGGCACCGATGGCCTCCTCGGCCTTCGACAGCGTGCCCGCCAGCACGTCGAGTTGCCGGAGTTTCTCGGCGAACTCGAACTCGAGCTGCATCGTGTCGACGCGCTCGGCCTTCGCGACGAAGATGCGACGCTTGAGCATCTCGAGCTCCAGGCGCAGCCGTTCGTGCGAGGCGCGGAGCCGATCGCGCTCGTGGGTCAGCGTAGCGATCTTCTCGGCATCCGCAGCGCGAGCAGCGCGCTCGGCCGCGAGCATCGCTTCGAGCTCGGCCACACGCGCGTCGAGAATCGCCACGAGCTCCGTCATCGCGACCGCATGTGTATTCACGCGCGATCATTTTGTCGATCCCTTATGGTGAAAAAAACGACCCATGCCCTTCAATGCATGCGCGTCTTGCGTCGGGGCCTCTCGCTCTTGGATTCCACGTCGATGCCGTCGAGAAGGTCGTCGAGGACGCGCTCGTCGAGCGTGATGCTCGTCGCGCCCGCCTCGTGCACAGGCGGCATTCTGAACGTGCCAGAGTCGAGCCTTTTGTAGAAGAGACAGAGTCCGCTGCCGTCTGCGAACAAAATCTTCAGCGCGGTGCGACGCTTGCCGAAGAACACGAACAGCGCCCCGCTACGCGGCGGCCGCGCGATGCGCTCGGTCACGATGCCGCTCAATCTGTCGAACCCCCACCGCAGATCGATCGGCTCGACTCCCAAGAAGATTTCCACGCCGTGCGGGATCATTGCGAGCCTCCGAGTGCCTCTACCACTTCGCGAAGCAGCCCACGATCGAAGCCGGGCCGCACTTCGATGCGAGACCCGCCGACCGCTATCAACATCGGCGCGGCCGACGCCATCGTCTCCAGCCCCGCCGTCGCGCTCGTCGCTGCCAGCCTGCGTCGTCGCACGCGAACCATTCGCAGCGTGTCGCGCCGCGGTTTGGCTGAAGTCTCCTCCGCCATCGACGTCACCGCAGTCGTCGCCGTCTTGGTTCGCAGACGACTTGCCCAATAACGAAGCGTCGACGCTTCGAATCCTCGGCCTTGCGCAAACTGCTCCGCCTTCTGCGCACTTGCTCGCCATTCCCGTACTCGCTCCGTCCACTTCGCTTCGGTCTCTGTCATGCCCGCAGCATGCGATACGCCTCACGCGGGCGGAAGACGGGGTTCATGCAGCGGATACAACGACGACGTTCTTCCTGCGCTGGACCGCTTGCCGGTTTCCGATCCGCGGAACGATAGCTCCCTCGTCACCCGGCTCGAGATCGTCCTCGATGGTGTTAGCGGCGGGATTCTCAGGATGGGTGTAGTTCGGTCG
>JACDGR010000073.1 GCA_013821525.1 Actinomycetota bacterium | reverse complement strand
CTCCTCGACGGCGCGCTGGGGGCCGGCGCACTCGCGCTTGCGCTCGCGCATGGCACGCGCCGCGACGTGCTCGCCCACTTCTTCGTCTACGCCGCCGTCGTCCTCTTCTTCAAAGGTCGCGACGCCGCACGCCGCGCACCGGTGCTGATCGGTCAGGCGCGCTCGGATGCTCCGTCGATCCAGCCGTTCGGGCCGTGGTGGCTGAGGGTCGCCCGGCTGCTCGTGGGGTACGACGCCTGGTCGCGCACGGAGCGTCTCGGGATCGTGGGGATCTCAGTCGTCCTCTGCATCCTCTTCGGCTGGGACGACGGCGGGCCGTTCGCGGCCGCGCTCTTCCTGGCGATCGCGGTCGTGAACGGTGCGCTCGCGCTGCTCGCGTTCGCTGCGAGCGCCTCTCGCTCGCGTACGTGACGCCGAGACTCAGCGCGTCTGCGGGAAGCCCAGGTCGACCTTCGACGTCGCTGGATCCGGCCACCGGGCGGTGACCACCTTCGACCGGGTGTAGAAGTCGATCCCTTCGGGCCCGTAGATGTGCCGGTCGCCGAAGAGCGAGGCCTTCCAGCCGCCGAAGCTGTAGTAGGCGACGGGAACCGGCACCGGCACGTTGATGCCGACCATCCCCGCCTGCACCTCGAACTGGAACTGGCGCGCAACGCCGCCGTCGCGCGTGAAGATCGCGGTGCCGTTCCCGTAAGGGTTCTCGTTGACGAGCTGCACCGCCTCGTCGTAGGTCGCGACCCGCGTCACGCCGAGCACAGGCCCGAAGATCTCGTCCGTGTACGTGCTCATCTCGGGCGTCACGTTGTCGAGCAGCGACGGTGCCAGGAAGAACCCATCCGTCGGCGCGCCCTCGCGCCCGTCGGTGACGACCGTCGCCCCCTCGGTCGCTCCTGCGTCGATGTAGGACGCGACCTTGTCGCGATGCTCACGCGTGATCAGCGGCCCCATCTCGCTCGACGCATCCATCCCGTCCCCGACCTTGACCTTCGGGATCCGCTCCTTGATCGCTGCGACGAGCGGGTCGGCGACCTCGCCGACCGCAACGACGAGCGAGACGGCCATGCAGCGCTCGCCGGCCGAGCCATAGGCGGCGGAGACCGCGGCGTCGGCCGCCATGTCGATGTCGGCGTCGGGCAGCACGATCATGTGGTTCTTCGCGCCGCCGAGAGCCTGGCAGCGCTTGCCCTTCGCCGTCGCGGTCTCGTAGACGTAGCGCGCGATCGGCGTCGAACCGACGAACGAGATCGCAGCGACGTCGGGATGGTCGAGCAGCGCATCGACAGCGACCTTGTCGCCGTGGACGACGTTGAACACACCGTCCGGAATCCCCGCTTGCTTCAGCAGCTCGGCCGTGAACACCGACGCCGACGGATCCTTCTCCGAGGGCTTCAAGACGAAGGTGTTTCCGCTCGCGAGGGCCGGCGCCCACATCCACATCGGGACCATCGCCGGGAAGTTGAACGGCGTGATGCCGGCGACGACCCCGAGCGGCTGTCGAATCGAGTAGACGTCGATACCCGTGGAGGCCTGCTCGGTCATGCCGCCCTTCAGCAGGTGCGGGATCCCGCAGCAGAACTCGATCACCTCGAGCCCGCGCGTCACCTCCCCCATCGCGTCGGACAGAACCTTGCCGTGCTCAGCGGTCAGGTGACGCGCGATCTCCTCGCGCTTTGCGTGAAAGAGCTCGCGGATCGCGAAGAAGAGCTCTGCGCGTCGCGCCAGAGAGAGCGCACGCCAGGCCGGGAACGCATCCTTCGCCGCCTGCACGGCGCGACCGACCTCCTCGGTGCTCGCCAGGTCGACCGCACCAGACTGCTCACCGGTCGCAGGGTTGTAGACGGGCCCGGTGCGACCCGATTCGCCGGCGTAGCGACCCCCGGCGATCCAGTGGTTGATGGGCTTGACTGCTGCGGGGGCGTCGACGATGTCGGTCATGGGTCCTCCTCGAAAATGGCTAGCGGGAGCGTAGTCGATCCGATGCGCTGCCCCTGCCGGCGGGCGCGGTAGCGTGCACCCGGGATGGCAGCGACACTCGCAGAGCTCGCCGAGGACACCGCCGTCCATGTTCGCGCCCAGCCGTCCTTCGAGCATCTCGACCGCAACGGGTTCGTCTACATCGCAGGCCCCAGAAGGCGTCAGTGCAACGGGTGCGACTCGACGCGGTCGAGGCTGCGGTGGAGTGGACGCGCGCCGAGTCGAGGCGTCGCGGCCTGAAGACGATCACGTGGTGGCTCGGGTGGTCGGCTACGCCGGCGGACGTGCGTGACCGCCTGCTGGAGCTCGGGCTCGTCCCGGACGAGGTGCCGACCCTGACGGGGATGACGTGCACGTCGCCGCCACCGGTCGTCCCGGATGTGGACGTGCGGCCCGTCACCACGTTCGACGAGTTGCTCGCGGGGCTCGTCGTCGACTGGGACGTCTGGAACGTCGACGCGGACGAACACATCGAACAGCGCGCGGTCGAGGAGGCGCGTTGGTCGCCGCCAGGCATCGGCAACGCCGTCCGCCACTACATCGCGGTCGTCGACGACAAACCAGTTGGCTTCGCCCGCGGCATCGACATGGATCAGGGTGTCGCCCTCTTCGGCGGAGCGGTGCTCCCGGAGGCGCGCGGCCGCGGTGTGTACCGCGCGCTCGTCCGTGCGCGCTGGGAGCATGCCGCCGAGCGCGGCGCCCCGCTCCTCGTCGTGCAAGCAGGCGAGATGTCCGCGCCGGTGCTCGCGCAGCTCGGCTTCGAGAGTCACGGCCAGCTTCAGCTGCTCGTCGATCGCCTCTAGACCGGAGGTGAACTCTGGTGCAAGCGAACTACGGTGCCAGGCACCGTTACCCAACTGTGACTTTCTTTCCACAGGGGTTGTGTTCGGCGCGGCCGTGCGGCACGGTGCTTGGGCGGGCATTGGGCCCCGCCGGCGCCATAGGCGGCGTTGGACGAACGGGCACTCCGGTGGGATGCCGGCCGGTCTGCAGCACTGCTGCCGGCTGGGCTCGTTCGAATGAGTCGATCTGTACGCGGCGGTCTGCACGCGGCGGTCTGCACGCGGCGGTCTGCATGCTGCGGTCTGATTGCGCGGGCTCGAGCGAGCGACGGTCCGTCGATCGGTCTAGCCGGCTGGGCCTAGCGCGTACCAGGTGAGGCCGTCTTGCTCCCGCTCGAGCCGAAAGCCGGCCCGCTCGAGCGCGCGGCGGGACGGGAGGTTGTCGGCGAGCACCGCGCGTGCGACGACGCGACGCACCTCTGCGCGCGCCAGCACGTGCTCGGCGAGCGCGGGCACGAACTCGGACGCCAGGCCGCGCCCTCGCACAGGCGCAGCCAGCCCGTACCCGATCTCCACATCGCCGTGCTCATCCGGCGGGCCGTGTGTCCCAGCGTCTCCGATCACAACGCCGTCCTTAAGGATCAGCCACGCCTCCGAGCCGTACTCGGCGACCATCCCCAGCGCGTCCAGCGTGTCCGCGTGCGGCCAGCCGTCCCCGCGCAGGAGCCCGTCGGGCTCGCCCGCGACGATGGCACGCGCCGTTTCCTGCGCCAGCGGCTCGAGAACCAGCTGCTCTGTGACGATCCGCTCGCTCATAACTAGGATCCTGCCATGGCGACGACGGAGACGGGAGCGGCACTCGGCAGGCAGATCGTCGAGGACGCGAAAAAGTACGTCCTCTACTCCTGGAGCGTGCAGGACGCGATCAACCCGATCGCGGTCGAGCGCGCCGAGGGACGCTACTTCTGGGACTACGACGGGAATCGCTACCTCGATTTCGCGTCGCAGCTCGTCAACGTGTCGATCGGCCATTCGCATCCGAAGGTCGTGCAGGCGATCAAGGATCAGGCCGAGCAGCTCGCGACGATCGGGCCGCCGATGGCGACCGAGTCACGCTCTCGACTCGGCAAGCTCCTCGCGGAGATCACCCCCGGCGACCTCCAGATGTCGTTCTTCACGAACGGCGGCGCCGAGGCGAACGAGAACGCGATCAAGCTCGCCCGCTGGTACACCGGGCGCCACAAGATCATCGCGCGCTACCGCAGCTACCACGGTGCAACGGGCGGCGCGATGACGCTGACCGGCGACCCGCGGCGCTGGCCCGCAGAGCCGGGCCTGCCGGGCGTCGTGCGGATGTTCGACCCGTACACCTACCGCTGCCCCGCCGGCCACCCCGACCCCTGCCCCGTCTGCACCGGCGGGCCCCACCTCGAGGAGATCCTGCAGTACGAGGGCGCGCACACCGTCGCGGCGGTGATCCTCGAGACCGTCACCGGCACGAACGGGATCATCGTGCCGCCGGACGGCTACCTGCAATCGATCCGCGAGACCTGCGACAAGCACGGCATCCTCCTGATCGCCGACGAGGTGATGGCGGGCTTCGGCCGCACCGGCAAGTGGTTCGCAGTCGACAACTGGAATGTCGTCCCAGACATCCTGACTGTCGCCAAGGGCATCAACTCGGGCTACGTCCCGCTCGGCGCGATGGTCGTGCGCAAGCCGATCGCCGACTGGATGCGCGACAAGTACTTCGCCGGCGGGCTCACCTACAGCGGGCATCCGCTCGCGTGCGCCTCCGGGGTCGCGTCGATCGAGGCGTTCCAGGAGGAAGGTATTGTCGAGCAGGCAGCGGCGACGGGGGAAATCTTCGCGACCGAGCTGGCGAAGCTCGCGGAGCGACATCCCTCGATCGGCGATGTGCGCGGCCTCGGTTGCTTCTGGGGGCTCGAGCTCGTCAAAGACCGCGAGACACGCGAGCCGCTCGTCCCGTTCAACGCGAGCGGCGAGGCAGCAAAACCGATGGCCGCGGTAATGAAGCGCGCGCTCGACCGCGGGCTTTATCTGATGACGCACTGGAACGTCGTCATGTGTTGTCCGCCGCTGACGATCACGCGCGAAGAGCTCGACGAGGCGCTCGCCGCACTCGATGACGCGCTGTCGGTTGCCGACGAGTTCGTCGCTTAACAGTCGCCGCGCGTGAACGAGGGAAGGCGCACCGCAGCGGTTCTCGTACCCGTCTTCCGTGACGCCGAAGGCCGGCTGCGCATCGTGCTGATCGTCCGCACGGACCGCGGACTGCACGGCGGGCAGCTGGGGTTGCCGGGCGGCAAGGTCGACGACGTCGACGAGTCGCTGACCGCAACTGCCCTGCGCGAAGCAGAAGAGGAGATCGGCCTGACGCCTGCCGACGTCCAGGTGCTCGCCGAGCTTGCACCGGTGCGCAGTGGCCCGACCGCCTTCGAGGTGCACCCATTCCTGGCACGCATCCCCGACGAGATTCGCTGGCGCCCGAACGCCGACGAGGTGGTCGAGGTCCTGACACCCGCTGTCGACGAGCTCTGGGACCCGGCGATCCGCCGCGAGCTGCTCTTCACCTCGGCGCACCTACCGTCCGGCCTGCTCGTCGACGGGATCCCGGTCGGGGAGCGCGTCCTCTGGGGAATGACGCTGCGTGTGCTCGACGACGTCGTGCCGCGGCTCCTCGCAGGTGAGTGGGAGGCTGCCCTCCGATGATCTCCGACGAGCTGCGCGAGTACGCGGAGGTTCCCGACCGGTTCGCCCCGGTGCCGCCCGGCACCTCGGTGACGCGGTTCGACGACGGGCGCATCTGCGTCCTCCAGGGAGCCACGTGGGCGTCGATCAGCGGGCCGCGCTTCGACGAGCGCGAGCTCGAGGACGTGCTCGCACTCGTGCACGAGCTGATTCCGTCGGAGAAGCGCCGAGTGTGGTGGATCGGGCCCGGCGCCCGCCCCGGCCGCCTCGGCGAGTCGCTCCTCGCACGTGGGTTCACCCTTGCAGGTGACGGCCCTGAAGTTCGGGCGATGGTTCTCATAAATGCACCGCCCGAGCTGCCCCCCGGCGTCGAGGTGCGGCGCGTCGCAGGCTACGACGACTTCGTCGCTGCCCGCGAGGTGCAATGGGAAGCCTTCGCGGTGCCCGATGATCGCCGGGCCGCCCAGCGTGAGCACATGCGTACGGAGTACGACGAGGCGGCCGAGCATGGTGTACCGGTCACGTTCATCGCATCGCTCGAGGGACGGCCTGCGGCGACCGGCATGGCGATCCCGTCCAACCGGGGCATCTTCCTCGTCGCGGGTGCGACCGCGGCCTGGGCGCGGGGTCGCGGCCTCTACCGGGCGCTCGTCCGCGCCCGCTGGGACTACGCCGTCGAGCGAGGGACGCCGGCGCTCGTGACCGACGCGATCGTCACGACGTCGTACCCGATCCTGCGGCGCATCGGGTTCGACGAGGTGTGCACGATCCGGCGTTACGAAGAGCCGGCCAGAGAGGCGTGATGCCGAACGCACGCGCGCAGTTCCACATCAAGCCTCTAGTCGAGCGGGAGAACTGAGCCGGTCTCGAAGAGGCTGACGAATGCATCGACCGCGGTCGGGTCGAACTGCGTGCCCGACGCCTGGCGCAACCGGTCGACCGCCTCTTCGAGCGAGAGCCGGGCTCGATACGGGCGGTCGGTCGTCATGGCGTGGAATGCATCGCAGACGAGGACGATGCGCGACTCGACGGGGATGTCGGTGCCCGACCTGCCATCCGGGTAGCCGAGACCGTCCCAGCGTTCGTGGCAGGCCCTCACGATCGGCCGGACGTCGGCGAGCCGCTCGATCGGGGCGAGGATCTTCTCGCCGAGCTCTGGGTGCTCTTTCACGATCTCGAACTCTTCGTCGGTCAGAGGCCCTGCCTTCTGAAGGATCCCGGACGGGATTCCGATCTTGCCGATGTCGTGGAAGAGCGCCCCGAACTCCAGGCGCTTGAGCGCGTCGCGATCGAGTTGCATCTCGCGGCCGACGAGCAGCGACATATCCGTGATCCAGCGCGCGTGCGACGACGTGTACTCGTCGTTCGCCTCGAGGGCGTTCGCGAGCGCTGCAACCGTGGAGACGAAGGTGCGCTCGAGACTCTCGTAGTGCTCTGCGCTCTCGATCGCCAGCTTCGCCTGGTGGCTGAGACCCGCAAGCAGCGCCATCTGCCGGTCATCGAGCGTGCGGTCGCCGATCATCGCCGAGACCGCGCCGACCCGGTTGCCCTCGAGCCGCAGCGGCGCGAGCACGACGCGCGCGCTGCCTGACACACCGGGCCCGCGGATCTCCGCGATGTCGCTCGGCTCGAGCACGAAAGGCTCCGCGCGGTCGAGCCACGCGTGCGCCGTCGCTTGCGGGAACCGGAGTTTGCCGGCCGGGTCCTCCTCCTCCGGGTAGCCGTGAGAGGCGCGTGCGACGAGGTCATGCGGCTCGGCCTCCTCCTCGATCCACAGCACCGCATTCGTGGTGCCGAGCACGCGCGCGGTCACCTCGATGCTGCGGCTCAGCACCTCCTCCGGCGATTCGGCCGTCGCAAGCTCACGGCTCGCGTCGAGGAGGGCGTTCGCGATCTCGGCTGCCTCGAGTTGCTCGTAGTAGAGGTGGGCCTTCTGGAGCGCAACCGATACCTGGTAGGCGAACGACGCAAAGAGCCGCTCGCGATCCTCGTCGAGCTCGCAGTCGCCGATCACGATCCGGCCGTCGATCTCCTCCCCCTCTGCGAGCGGGGCCGAGACGCCGGTCTCGAGAATCTCGCCGATGTTCGCGACGCAGGTGTCGCCGAGCCACAGCGAAGCCGAGCCGGTGTCGAAAAGCTCGGCCGCCGTGTCGACGGTGAGCGAGCAGATCTCGTCGAACGACTGCGCCTGAGAAAGCTGGTCGGCGAACGCGAGCAACGCCTTCGCACCTTCGGCCTCGCGACGCTGATGCTCGTACAGACGCGCGTTCTCGAGCGCGACCGACGCCTGCCCCGCAAGCACCTCGATCAAGCGCACGTCGTCCTCGTCGAATTGGTCGATACCGAGCTTCGAAATCACGATCGCGCCGGTCACGCGCGCTCCATAGCGCAGCGGAACGACAACCAGCGACTCCTCGAGCTCCTCGGTGCCGGGGACGCGCTTCGCGAACTCGCACTCGAGCGCGTTCGGCACGAGCATCGCCTCGCCCGTCGCGACCGCACGACCGGTGATTCCCTCGCCCACTCTCGCGGTGTAGGCCACCGCCGCAGGCCCGATGCTTTCGTCGTAGTCGCCGACGAAAGCGATCGGCACGAGGTCTTCGCCGCGGCGCAGGAATACGCGACAGTTGTGATAGTCGATCAGCAATCGCAACTCGGTCGAGATCGTCTCGGCGATATGCCGAACGTCGTTCAGTCGGTTGAGCTTGCCGGCCAGCGACTGCAGCATCTTCAGGTGCGCAATCGAGCGCACGTCACGTGCCGTCGTCGTGCGATGCGCGATCTCGGGCCGCGCCGTCGCGCCGTCGTCGTAGAGGACGGTCTGATTCTTGCCGTGCGTCTTCGCGGTCATCATTGCTGCCTCTGCGCACGCGACGAGCTCACGCGGGTTCATCGCGTGTTGCGGGCCTTGCGAGATGCCGATCGACACCGTGATGTGACCGGCAGGCTCGAAAACCACTTCCCGCAGGCGCTCGGTGAAGCGCGCAGCCAGGCCAAGGGCGTCTCCCGCGTCGCAGGACGGCATGATCACTCCGAACTCCTCACCGCCGATCCGGCAGACGATGTCCGAGGCGCGCACGGTTTCCCGCGCGAGGCGCGCCAGCTGGATCAGCATCTGATCGCCGGCTCCGTGCCCGTAGACGTCGTTGACGCGCTTGAAGTCGTCGAGATCGAACATCAGGACCGAAACCGAGTCGTGCGAGCGAGATGCGCGCGTCAGCTCTGAGCGGAGACGGTCGTGGAACGTACGGTGGTTGTAGAGCCCGGTCAGTGAGTCGGTCTGCGCGAGATGCTCGAGCCGCGCCCGAATCTGCGCGTTGTCGAGCGCAAGCGCCGCCGCATCGCCGAACGACTTCGCGAGCTCGAACTCGTGCGTCTCGAAGGACGCATCGGAGCCGAGCCGGTAGATGTTCAGGGCGCCCTTCAGCGCGCCACGTGCGATCAGCGGCACGACGATCAGCGCCTCCGGCTCATTGGGGGTGCCCGGGATGACGGCCGTCCGTGGATCGAGGTCGGCGCGGTTCGTCCAGACCGGGCTGCGATGGGAGACGGCCCAGCCGGTCAGCCCCGCGTCGTAGCTCGGACGGTCGTTCATGATCTCTTCCTCGTACTCCGGCGAGCGGGCGAGCACCGGCACCAGTTCGCGCCGTGCGTCATTCGCCTCGTAGATGTGCAGCGCCTCGTAGGGCATCAGGTCCGCGAGCGTGACGGCGATCCGATCGAGCAGCGCGTCGAGACTCTGCTCCGACATCACCTCGTGGAACACCTCGGCAAGACGCCGGTAGGAGTCGGCGAGCGCCTCTGGCTGGATGCCGACGTGCGCCAGCGGGCCGCTCGGGAGCGAGGATCGAGCAGCAGCAGTCGTCTGCACCATTCGTAGGCTCATCGGCTCGCCGGGGGCTGCACTTGAGGACAGGGGCACTCGCGAGCGCAGCCGCCGCGGTGTTGCCGACCGAAGGCACGGCCGGACTCCCCCGGAAGGGAGGAGTCCGCCGGCCGCTGAGAGCGAATCTGCCTAGATCAGGCCGCAGGCCCGGGCCGTGTTCGGCCAGGGGGTGAACCCGCGCCCGGAGGCATGCGCACGGGCTGCCGCAGCGATCTGCGCCCAGGAGGGCCAGTTGTCGGCCGTGCCCCAGCGCTGCACGTAGGCGGCGCCGTAGCGGCGCATGAAGCGGTCGTCCATCTGCAGCCCGCCGTAGTAGCCGTTGCCCGTGTTGGACGTCCACGCTCCCTCGTAGCGGTGGATGCACAGGAACGCCTGCGAGAGCCAGCCGGAAACCTGTTGCTGCGGAGCAGTCCGGGCACCGTGCAGGGCGACCGCGAGCGCCCCCTGCGCGCTCCGCACCTGCCAGAGCCGCAAGGTCGCACGGTCGGTAGCAGCACGGGCGCTCGCAAACGTTCGCGTCACCCGGCCGGGATAGATCTTGCGCAGCCGCAGGGCGAGCCGCTTGCTGTAGACGACCCGCTGGTACAGCGGTGCCCGCAGCGCCGGGGCCGTCGGCAACGAGACGGCCAACTTGTGGTGCAACACCGCGAGGGCCTGCCGCCGAGCGATGTAGGCGTGACGCGTCCAGGCATCGATCGTCCACCTGAGATAGGCGCGATCGGTACTCCGGCGGTACGAGAACGAGGTCGGGGTGCGCCCAACCTTCGCAGCGCGCTGGTAGTCCCAGGTCACGACGCGGTAGTGGTCGGCGAGCGACCGAAGCGAGCCGACCGAGGCTCGCGCGCGGCCTGGATGCATTGTCTGGGCGCCGCGTGCGACGCCCACCGCTAAGCAAGCGGCGAGCAAAGCCAACGCGAGACCAACGCTGAGAGGTCTCAGCGACCGTGGGAATTCCATGAGATTTGTTGTCCTCCTCTGCCCGAGGTCCGCAGTAGTTCGGCTTTGGGGGCTTCACCGGCAGGCGACTGGGCATCTCCGCCCGCCAGCGACCTGCGCACGGTAGCGATCGAACCGATGTTCGCGGGAAGAACAGTTCAGCTTTTTGTAAGGGGTAAACCTCGAGCGGCCCGGACGCCGCTCAGAGAAACAAATCGAGCTTGGGCTCGATCACGATCTCCTGCGCCGTCCCGTCCCCATCGAGGCGCAGCCCGCGCACGACGACCACCGGCACGCCCTCCGCCTTGCCGCGCACGAGGTCGGCGGCGCCGGCGATCTCGTCGGCGATCGCCACCCGGCTCGAGCGGAGCTCGTAGCCGATCCGGTCCCTCGTGCCACGTAGGTCGAGCATTGCGGGCACCCCCGAGACTCCGAGCGCCACGTCGGTCGTGCCCTGCCGAAACGGCCGTCCGAACGAGTCGGTGACGATCACCCCGAGACGGAGGCCGGTCAGCTCCTCCAGGCGCTCGCGGATCCGACGGGCGCTCGCGTCGGAATCGAGCGGTAGCAGGACGAGCATCCCGGCCTCCGGCGCGTTCGAGTGGTCGACGCCGGCAGACGCGCAGATGAAGCCGTCCCGGGTCTGCGCGATCACGAGCGGGCCGCGCTCCCGGATGATCTGCTTGGCCTCACGAAGGATCACCTCTACCTCGCGCGGGTCGCGCTCGTCGCCGGCGAGCTCGATCGCCGTTGTGGAGGCCTCGTAGTCGTCAATCCGAACTACCCGGCCCTCAGCCTTCGAGACGGCCTTCTGTGCGATGACGACCACATCACGGTCGACCAGTGCGGTGAGCTCCACCGTCAGTGCAGCGAGGTCGTCACCCTCCCGAATCTCGGGCAGGCCGTGCACCGGGATGATCTGGATCATCGAGAGGGCTGATCCGGGACGCCAGTCACCCGGATGCCCGCGTGTGCCTTGTAGCGGCGGTTCACGTTCACGATCACGGCTGTCAGTCCCTCGAGCGCGCGTGCACTCGCGAGCGGGCCGGCGTCGAGGGCCCGGCCGGCGACCAGCTTCGCGGCGAGCTCGAGCGACAGATTCTTCGCGTCCGGGTCGTCGCCGCAGATCAGAGCGTCCTCCTCGGGCGGCGCCTCGTCAAGGTTCGCGGCGGCGATCGAATGCAGTCCCGCCGCAACCGGGGCACGGACGAGCTCCTGCACACGCTCGGCGAGACTGAGCGCTTCGGGATCGGGCAGCGCACCCACACCCTTGCGAAACTCGATCGCCGTCGCGACACACAGCAGCGGCGTCTCCGCGAGCGCTTCGGCCACGTCCCCCGCGGTCGCGAGCGCGGCATCGGCCCTGACAGCGAGCA
>JACDGR010000481.1 GCA_013821525.1 Actinomycetota bacterium | reverse complement strand
ACATCAGCGCGTGGATGTTCGCGTTCGAAATGCAGACCTACGCATACCTGTTCCTGCTGACGGGCCGCTACCCGAGCTTCGCGGGAGCGCCCCGGGCCTAGAAGCTCGTCGCCGCGAGAGCCGAGACGAGCGACACGGGCACGAGCACGATCCCGATCAGCGAATAGGTACGCACGGAGGGCTGCGCGTCGAGCGATCGCGCGACGCGCAGCCAGAGCAGGGCGGACAGCGAGCCCGTAACGGCGAGGTTCGGTCCGAGGTTCAGACCGAGGAGCAGCGCGCGAGCATGCTGCGCGGGCTCGGGAGTCAGCAGCACGGCGGCGGGCAGATTGTTGACCGCGACGGCGGCGAGGGCGCCGAGCCCCGCGGTCGGCCAGCGGCCGAGGTTGTCGAACAATGCGTGCGGACCGTCCCACCAACGGCCGACGCCACCGAGTGCGACCGCGAGCACGAAGAGACCGCCGATCACGCGCACGTCGACTGCGGCTCCGATGCGCGAACGCGACGTGCGTGAGAGAAGCACCGCTGCGATGCCGACGCCGAGGACGGGCAGCGCTGGTGCCGCGAGCACGAGCACCAGTACCGTCGAGATCGAGACAGCGACCGCTCCGACCCCGAGCCGCGCACGCGTCCGCTCGTACGGGTCTCCGTCCGAGGCTTGGCCGAGCCGCCGCCAGAAGAGCACGAGCAGGACGAGGACCGTCGAAGCGACCGCTGCGATCGCAGCCGGCCAGGTGCGCGCGAAGAACGCGGCGCCCGAGACACGCTCGCCGTGCAGGACGATCAGGTTCGTCAGGTTGGATCCCGGCAGGAACAGCGACGCTGCATTCGACATGTAGACGGCGCCGTAGAGAAACGGCTCGTCGTGGAGCGCGCGATGCCGAGCCAGGTGGAGGAGGACCGGCGTCAGGAAGAAGACCGACGTGTCGAGGTTCAGCACCGCAGCGACGAGCGCCACGAGGAGGAGCGCAACCACGAAGAGCGGCCGCGCGCCCAGAGGTAATCGCGCGAGGCGTGCACCGGTTGCGGAGAAGAGCCCGTCGTGCTCGGCGACCACTCCCACGAACAGCAGTCCGACGACCAGCGCGAACGCGGGCCAGACCTGCTGTGCAGCTGAACCTAGGCCGGCCAGTTCGTCAGCGGTTGCTGACAGAAGGTCAGGCCCGCAGCCTTGGCGGCCGTGTGCACCTTGTCCTGGATCTGCGCTGCCGCGAACTGGGCCGCGCTCGCCGTATCGAGATTCGACTTGACCAGCGCGTCGTGTACCTGTTGCACGGCGAGCGCGAGCGCGTTCCCGTAGTGGAGCATCTCCGAGAACGCGGCGGCGCGTGCCGGTGTCGGCTTCACCTTGCGCATCTCGAGCACCGCGCCCTTCGCAACCGTCGCCGTCGCCTGCCAGCCCTTCGGATCGCGCGAGAGCCGCCCGATCTTGAAGATTCGCTTGTCCGAACGGATACAGACCTGGTTGCCGGCCGCGACGTAGCTCTGCGTGTCAGTCCCGCCCGTGGTGGTCGAGGTCGTGGCCGAGCTCTTGCCGGAGGAGCCGCAGGCTGTCGCCGCGGCGAGGGTCAGGAGCAGGATCGAAAACAGCCGGAACACAGTCGACGAGGGTAGCGCGGTGAGGTTGAGCGCGTGTTAGGCGCCGCGTGCTGCGCATGAGCGCCGACGATGTGCTGCCGGCCGACCCGAGGCGCAGGTGTCACGCGCTGACCGGACAGGATCGCTCGCTTTCGACGAAGGTTCGCTAGGGTTTTGAACCGGAGGCTGCAGTCCCCCGAATATCCAGCATGAAAGTCCTGAACCTCACACTCGTCGCCGCCGCACTGCTCGTCGTCCCAGCGGCGTCAGCCTCGACGGTCGTCTATGGCACCGTTGGGCCGGGCTACACGATCACGCTGCGCAACGCCGCTGGTAAGACCATCAAGTCTCTGCCGCATGGCGTCGTCGTGTTCAAGATCCGCGACCGGTCGTCTGATCACGATTTCCATCTGACAGGCAAGGGGGTCGACCGCTCGACGGAGGTCGCTCAGAAGGGTGCGTTCACCTGGCGCCTCACCTTGAAGCCCGGGCGTTACACGTACAAGTGCGACCCGCACGAGATCATCATGATCGGCCACTTCACCGTCGTCTGATCCGTTGCTGGTCTAGTGCCGCCGGCCGGGCACGAACTCGACCTCGCGCACGCCGACCGTCTTCGTCCCCTTGGGCACGAGTGCAGCCGTAACGGCTTTCCCGTCGCTCCGGCGCCGCAGGACACGTGGGGGCCCGTCGACAACGTGCCGCTCGCCCCATTCGCGTAAGGCCGTGAGCGCAATGTTCAGCTCGCGCAACCGTCTCGGCGGCCGTTCTCGCTAAATCGTCTTGAACTGCTCGAACGGCTGCCGGCAGCCGTCGCACCAGCGGATCGACCGGCACGGTGTTGGGCCGAAG
>JACDGR010000072.1 GCA_013821525.1 Actinomycetota bacterium | reverse complement strand
TTGTGGACGACCGAGGATGTGCAGCGCAGCGGCTTCGTCGATCCGCGGCCCGAAGCCGGCATCCGCGCCTGGTTTACGCCGGGGCACGGCGAAGATCTCTCGGCGCGGATCGCAAAGCTGATCCGCCGCGCGCGCAAGCGTGTGCGTATCTGCTCCCCGGTGATCACGACCGGCCCGGTGCTCGGCACGCTCGCGCAGGTGATCGCCGACGAGAGCGTCGACCTCGCGGGCTGCGTCGACGCGACTCAGATCCGCCAGGTGGTCGAGCAATGGAGCGTCAACGGCAACGTCTCGTGGAAGCTGCCGCTACTCCGCCAGGTGATGGCCGGGCCGTTCACCGGCAAGCTCTCGACGCCATACGGCGCCGGCACCGTCCATGACTACATGCACGCCAAGGTGACGGTGTGCGACGACACCGTCTTCGTCGGCTCGTTCAACCTCTCGCGCAGCGGCGAGAAGAACGCCGAGAACGTGCTGGAGATCGAGGACGCTGCGATCGCCGACCGGCTCGCCGCGTACATCGACGAGGTTCGCGCGCGCTACGGGCCGATCGCTTTTTAGAAGCTCTCACATGATGATGTTCGTCGATCCGGGTGCGATCGGCGGGTGCGATGCAAGGACGCGGGGAGGCTCGATAGTTGTTCTATCGGGCTGACCGAGGACGCAGCAGCGTGCCGCCGAGCGCGGTCGGGCGACACAACGCTCATTGTGTGAGAGCTTCTTAGCCCCAGCGCTGCCAGTGCACGAGGTCGTCGAGCGGACGCTGCCGATCCTTGCGGCGTGAGGTTCCGGTCGCAGCGTTCGGGTCGGGCGCCGGCCTGCCGATCAGCGCGAGGCCGATCGGAATGACATCCGGCGGCAGGCCGAGCAGCTCGTCGAAGATTCGTTTCTGGTCGGGGTGGCCGATGAACGCACTCGCGAGCCCCTCGTCGATCGCCGCTGCGAGGACGAGCATCATCAACGCACCGGCATCGACGAACCAGTACGGGACGGGCCACGTCACCTCGATCCCGCCGGTCGAGGCCAGCTTGTCGGCCTCGGTGTAGCGGGCGTGGTAGAGCGACTCGTTCGCGGAGAGCACGAGGTGGACGGGCGCATCGGCGATGTAGTTGCGACCGCCGGAGGAGTAGTGGTCGTCTCCGAACGCCGCGGCGATCTCGTTTCGTTTCGCGTCGTCGGTGACGACAACGATGCTGCCGCCCTGGCTGAAGCCACCCGACGGCGCGCGGCGAATCACGCCGACGATGCGCTCGATCTGTTCCTGCGGCAGAGGATCGGTCTCGAACGACCGGTGCATCCGGCGTTTCGCAAGGATCTCGCGGAACTCCATGCGGCCCACCGTATAGGGTCGCCCGCATGAGATTCCAGGGACAGACAGCACTCGTGACAGGCGGCGCAAAGGGCATCGGTGCCGCGACCGCAAAGCGGCTTGCTGCCGAAGGAGCGACGGTGGTCGTCGCCGACTTCGACGAGGCTGCCGCGGAGGAGACGGCGCAGGCGATCGGCGGTCATGCCGTGCGCTGCGACGTGACGAATCGGGAGGATGTGGAAGCGGCTGTCGAAGCTGCGGTGGCGGCTGGAGGCTCGCTCGACATTCTCGTCGCGTGCGCGGGAATCATCCGCGACAACATGCTCTTCAAGATGAGCGACGACGACTGGGATGCGGTGATCGACACGCATCTCAAGGGCACGTTCTTCGCCGTGCGCGCAGCTCAGAAGCCGATGGTTGCGCAGAAGAGCGGCAAGATCGTGGTCATCTCCTCCACCTCTGCGCTCGGCAACCGCGGTCAGACGAACTACTCGACGGCGAAAGCAGGCCTGCAAGGCATGTGCAAGACGCTCGCGATCGAGCTCGGCCCGTTCAACGTCAACGTCAACTGCGTTGCTCCGGGTTTCATCGCAACCGCGATGACGGAGCAGACGGCCGACCGCATGGGCGTGCCGTTCGAGCAGTTCATGGAGGCCGTCTCGGCCGAGGTTCCGCTACGCCGCGTCGGCCAGCCCGACGACGTCGCCGGCACCATTGCCTACCTCTGCTCGGAGGACGCGAGCTACGTCAGCGGCCAGGTCCTCTATGTCCGCGGCGGCCCGTAGTCGAGCGACAGCAAGCTCTCCGACGCTCTCGACGACGGACCTGGTCTGAACCCGGTTCCTGGTTCACGGCGCCGCGTCGAAGGGCAGCTCGCTAGAGCTCGCGGCCGAGCGGGCCGTAGGCGACGTAGTCGAAGTCCATGCAGCGGGAGGTGGCGCACTCCGCGGCGAGCATGGTGAAGAGCACGGAGTTCCGCCGCTCCCCCTCGTCGTCCTTCGGCGGCAGACGGCGACGCAGCGTCGCCTCCTCGGTGAACCCGAGCTTGCGCGGAACCCGGAGGCTGCGCTCGTTCTCGGGGTCGACCTGAATGTCGACACGGACGAGGCCGCACTGCTCGAACCCGACGCGCGTCAGCACCGCGGCCAGCTCGGTCGCGAGGCCTTTCCCGATCGAGTCGGCGCGGATCCAGTACCCGATCTCGAGCGACCCGTCCCCGCCACGCGGGTGCAGCCCGCTCCCGCCGAGCGCTCGTGACTCGTCTGGCTCGAAGACCCCGTACACGTAATCGTTGTCGAGGTCGAAGTTGCCGCGGAACATGCGCACGAGCTCGACCTTCTCGGCGAGTGTCTGCGGTTCGTAGCGAGCCCAGGGCATCCAGGGGCGCAGATGCTCGAGGCTGGAGTCGACCGCCTCCTTCATCAGCGGTGCATCTTCGGGCTCCCAGCAGCGAATGACGAGACGCGGCGTCTCGATGCGATACGGCGGCGAAGCGGCGGGCGGGCCTATTCCCACTCGATCGTGGCGGGCGGCTTCGACGTCACGTCGAGGATGACACGGTTCACTGCGGGAATCTCGTTGATGATGCGCGACGAGACGAGCTCGATCAGGTCGTAGGGCAGGCGAGCCCAGTCGGCGGTCATCGCATCCTCGGAGGTGACCGCGCGAATCGCGATCGGATAACCGTAGGTGCGCGAGTCGCCCTGCACGCCGACCGAGCGAATCGCCGGGAGGACGCAAAAGGACTGCCAGAGCTCGCGGTAGAGGCCCGCGCGCCGCACCTCTTCCTGCAGGATCGCGTCGGCCTCCCTGAGCGTCTCGAGCCGCTCCTCGGTGACGTCTCCGATGATTCGGATCGCAAGACCCGGGCCGGGAAACGGCTGGCGCCAGACCATGCGCTCAGGCATTCCGAGCTCTTCGCCGACCCGGCGTACCTCATCTTTGAAGAGCAGGCGCAGGGGCTCGACGAGCTTCATCGTCATGTCGTCGGGGAGACCGCCGACGTTGTGGTGCGACTTGATCGTCTCGGCGACCCCGTCGGTGCCACCCGACTCGATCACGTCCGAGTACAGCGTCCCCTGGACAAGCCAATCGACGTCGCCGAGCTTGCGTGACTCGTCCTCGAAGACGCGAATGAACTCCTCGCCGATGATCATCCGCTTGCGCTCCGGGTCGGTCACA
Source organism: Actinomycetota bacterium (assembly GCA_013821525.1). Lineage (GTDB taxonomy): Bacteria > Actinomycetota > Thermoleophilia > Gaiellales > Gaiellaceae > PALSA-600. The sequence goes on along the minus strand of JACDGR010000072.1, from coordinate 8,285 downwards.
CCGGCGAGCCTGCTGATGAAGCGCTCCTGCGCCTGCACGTGGACGAGTGGCACGTGGAACGCGCCGTCGAACATCTCGACGACCTGGGCGGCTTCACCCTTCCGCAACAGCCCGTGGTCGACGAACACGCACGTCAGCTGATCGCCGACCGCCTTGTGCACGAGCAGCGCTGCGACCGCGGAGTCGACGCCGCCCGAGAGCGCGCAGAGCACGCGCTCGGAGCCGACCTCGGCGCGGATGCGCTCGACCTGCTCCTCGATCACCGCTGCCGGCGTCCACACCGGAGCGGCCCCGGCGACCTCGTAGAGGAAGTTCTTCAGGATCTCCTGGCCGTGCGGGGTGTGCACGACCTCGGGGTGGAACTGCACGCCGAAGACGCCCCGCTCGCGATCCTCGAACGCGGCGACAGGCGTGTGCTCCGACGTCGCGACGATCTGCGCGCCGGCGGGTGGCTCCATCACCGTGTCGCGATGCGACATCCACGCGGTCTGCTCGGGCGGCTGCGAGGCGAAGAGAGACCCCGACGAGGTTCGCATCTCGACCTTGCCGTACTCGCCTGCTCCGGTGCGGTCGACCCGTCCACCGAGCTCGAGCGCGAGCAGCTGAGCGCCGTAACAGATGCCGAGCGTCGGCACCCCGAGCTCGAAGATCGCGGGGTCGAGCTTCGGCGCTCCGTCGGAGTAGACCGAGGCCGGGCCACCCGAGAGGATCAGCGCGATCGGATTCTTCGTCCGAATCTCTTCGACCGTCGAGCGGTGCGAGACGATCTCCGAGTAGACACGAGCCTCGCGCACGCGACGCGCGATCAGCTGCGAGTACTGCCCACCCAGATCGACGACGAGCACGGGGCGCTCTTCGTGGAGCGCCGCAGGCCGCGGCTCTATCGAGAGCTCAGCCCCGACGGTAATTTGGTGCGTCCTTCGTGATCGTGACGTCGTGCGGATGCGACTCGCGCAGGCCGGCGCCCGTGATGCGCACGAACTGCGCTTGCTTCATCGCCTCGATCGTCTCGGCGCCGCAGTAGCCCATCGCCTGCCGCAGCCCGCCGACGACCTGATGCAGCACGCCGGCCAGCGGCCCCTTGTAGGCGACGCGGCCCTCGATCCCTTCGGCTACGAGCTTCTCGACGTCCTCGACGTCACCCTGGAAGTACCGGTCTTTCGAGTAGCCCCGGCGCATGGCACCGATCGACGCCATGCCACGGTACTCCTTGTAGCGCTCGCCGCGGGCGAGGATCACGTCGCCGGGCGACTCGTCGGTGCCTGCGAGCATCGAGCCGAGCATCACGCAGTCCGCACCGGCAGCGATCGCCTTCGCGACATCGCCGGACGAAGTGATACCGCCGTCCGCGATCACGGGAACGCCATGGCGAGCGGCGACGTCGGCGACGTCGAAGATGGCCGTCACCTGGGGCACGCCGACACCTGCGACAACACGGGTCGTACAGATCGAACCGGGCCCGATCCCGACCTTCACACCATCGGCGCCGACGTCGATCAACGCCTCGGCCGCCTCCGAGGTCGCGATGTTGCCGGCGATCACCTCGAACTCACCCGAGAGTGCCGCGATGCGCGAGACCATCTCGATCACGCCGCGTGAATGCCCATGCGCGGTATCGACGACGAGCACGTCGGCTCCTGCTTCGATCAGCGCCTGCGCACGCTCGAGCGCATCGACCCCGACGCCCACGGCGGCGCCCACCCGCAGCCTCCCGTGCGTGTCCTTGGTCGCGTCGGGGAACTCGACGCGCTTCTGAATGTCCTTGACGGTGATCAGGCCTGCGATGCGCCCCTCGCCGTCGACGATGGGAAGCTTCTCGATGCGATGGCGGTGCAGCAGTTGCTCGGCTTCGACGAGCGAGGTGCCGATCGGAGCGGTCACCAGGCCGTCCGCGGTCATCAGCGCCGAGACAGGCTGGGTGTGGTTGCGCTCGAAGCGCAGGTCGCGATTGGTGAGGATCCCGACGAGCTTTCCCCTCGCATCGGTGATTGGCACGCCGGAGATGTGGTAGCGCTCCATCAGCTCGAGCGCGTCCGAGACGAGCGCATCGGGCGGCAACGTCAGCGGCTCGACGATCATCCCGGACTCGGAGCGCTTCACCTTGTCGACCTCGCCCACCTGCGCGGCGATCGAGAGATTTCGCTGCAGGATGCCGAGGCCGCCTTCCCGCGCGAGGGCGATCGCCATCCTCGCCTCAGTGACGGTGTCCATCGCCGCGGAGACCACGGGCACCTCGAGCACCACCGTGCGCGTCAGCCTGGTCGCCGTCGAGACGGCATTCGGCAGGACCGACGACTCGGCCGGCACGAGCAGCACGTCGTCGAAGGTCAGGCCCTCCTTGGCGAACTTCTCCGGCAGCGCCTGCGCGGAGCGCTCGAACGCAAGTTTTCCGACGTCCATCGGGGAAGGATACCGGCGGCGTCGGTTGTCCTCCGCGCTGCGTGCTTCAGGCTTCGACGGCGTCGAGCGCGGAGAGCGCGACACCCGCCTGCAAGCGGCCCGCGTGGCGCGGGTCGAACCGGCCCGCGCCGATCTCGAGCGTGGACGCCGCCCCGGTGGCAACCGCCGAGCGCAGCGACTCCTCGTGGGTGCGGCCGGCGTGGCGTGCCGCCAGATAGGCGGCGAGGAGCGCATCCCCTGACCCCACGGTCGAGACTGGCTCGACCTGGGGCGCGACGGCACGGAAGCTCCGCGACTCGCGCGAGTCGCGTTCCTCGCGGAGCAACGCGACGCAGCCGTCCTCGGTCGTGATCAGAACGTTGCGCGGCCCCATCTCGGCGATCTGGTCGAGCGCGAGCCGAAAGTCCTCGTCGTCGTGGAACTCCTGCCCGACGAGCGCCTCCGCCTCGGCCTGGTTCGGCGAGACGAGAAACGGCTCGACTTCGACGCCGAGGCGCAGCGGCTCTCCCTCGGTGTCGAGCACCACCGGCACGTGGCGGCGGGTCAGCTCGCGCGCGGCCTCCGCATAGAAGTCGTCGGCGACGTCGCGCGGCAGCGAGCCTGCAAAGACGACCAGCTCCGCACCCTGGGTCAGATAGCGGAGCTTGTCGAGCAAGATCTCCAACTCTGCCTCCCCGACCGCCGGCCCCCACTCGTTGATCTCGGTGTACGTCCCGCCCGCGGGATCAACGACAGCGGTCGAGGTGCGCGACTCGCCCTCGATGCGCACGAAGTCGTTCAGAATCGCCTCGGCGGTCAACTCTTCGACGATGCGAGTGCCGGTTGCACCCCCGACGAGCCCGGTCGCGACGACGGGCACACCCAGCGTCTTCAACGCGCGGGCGACGTTGATGCCCTTGCCGCCTGCGAGCGTGACGCCGGCACTCGCGCGATGCCGCTGCCCGCGCTGGAAGTTCGGCACCGTGAGCGTCCGATCGATCGCCGCGTTGAGTGTGACAGTGACGATCATTCAATAGGCCCCTAGAAGAAGTTGGTCAGGTGGTGCACCGTCCTGCCCGCGTACCACCCTAGACGCCGGACCACACCCGGCTTGTTAATGCTGCGAGAAGCGACGAGCGGCCGCAGCCCCACGATGCGGGATCCAGCCCGGATCACGACCCGGCCGAGCGGCTGGCCCTGGCGCACGGGCAGCGAAACGACCCGGGGGGCGACGACCGTCTCGGTCAACGGCCGCCCGACCCGGGCGACGGTGAGCAGAGGCTTTGCCGCGACCAGGCCGACCGGCGACTTCCCGAACCCGACCGAGACGGAGGCGTACGTGCGTCCGAGTTGCACAGCGGGCACGACCCGGAACTGTCCGAGCCCCCAGACGAGCAGCGACTCGAGGTCGTCGTTTCGCTCGGCGCGCGAGGGGCTTCCGAGCAGCGTGGCGTAGATCGTGATCCCACGGCCGCGTGCGGCCGCGACCTGGCACCACCCGGCGAGGCCCGTGTGCCCCGTCTTGACGCCGATCGTCTGCGGGAACGACGCGAGCAGGTCGTCCCAGGTGTGCAACGTTCGCCCGCCTTCAATCGTGTCGGTCTCCTCGCGCACGGTGTCGCGGACGAAGCGCGTGCGCATCAGGACGCGCGCGAGCTTGGTGACATCGGCCGCACTCGAGACGTGCCCTGGCGCATCGAGACCGTCGGGGCGCACGAAATGCGTGTCGCGTAGTCCGAGCTGGCGGGCCTTCTGGTTCATCAGCGTCGCAAACGCCGGGAAGTCGGGTGCAACCGAGAGCGCCAGCGCGTCGGCCGCGTCGTTCGCGGACTGGATCAGAGCCCCCTTGACGAGATCGCGCACCGTGATCTGCTCGCCGGTGTGCAAGCCGATTGTCGACTCCCCGACCGCGGCAGCCCGCGCATCGACGCTGACGACGTCGCGCAACCGGTGGTGCTGAAGCGTCACGAGCACCGTCATCAGCTTCGTGATCGACGCGATCGGCAAACGCTCATGGGCGTGCGAGGACGCGAGCACCTCGCCGGTACGCGCATCCTGGACGACCCAGGCAGCGGCGTCGACGTGCGGGGGTACAGCAACCGCCGCAGGGGCGAGCGCGAGGGCCGCGCCGACGATCACGGCGAGGCGAGCCGGACCGAGGCGCCTCATCGCAGCCGGATCTTCTCGCCGATGAAGAGCGAGGTCGACGAGACCTTCGGGTTCAGCCGTTCGAGCGTCGCCACCGGCACGCCGCTCTTCGTCGCGATCACGCCGTAGGTGTCGCCCGCCTGCACGGTCCAGAACTGTTGCGTCGACGTCGACGTCGACGTCTTCGCGTGCGCCCGCTGCTCCGTGGTCGTGGTCACGACATGCTTGCGCGGCAGGACGGGCACCGTCGTCGAGGTCGCCTTCCCTCCGCCTGCGTGCATGCCCGACCGGACGAGGACGATCGCAACCGTCGCGGCGAGCAGGAAGGCCGCGGGTGCTGCGTAGCGGCGCCAGTCGTCGCGACGCACTACCAGCCCGAGGCTGCCCAGACGTCGCGCTTGAGCCGCGATGCCTCCGCCCCTGCCGCCTCGCGATAATCGGTGCCGCTCTCCTTGAATGCGTAGATCACCGACCGCGATGCGGACACGAGCGCACTCGCGGGGCCGCTCTGGAACGCACGCCCGAGGTCGGCCACCGACCCGCCTTGCGCTCCGACGCCAGGAAGCAGAAAGATCGTGCGCGGCATCAGCCGGCGCGCCTCGGTGACCGCGCGCGGATGGGTCGCGCCGACGACGGCGCCGACCGAGGACAGCCCTGTCTCGCCCGTCGTCTCCTCGCCCCACTCGTCGACGAGCGACGCCACGTGGTGCCACATCGGCCGACCGTCCTTGAGAATCACGTCCTGGAGATCACCGCCCGCGTTCGAGGTTCGGACGAGCACGAAGATCCCGACCCCACCACGGCGCACGGCGCCGAGGAACGGCTCGATCGCGTCGCGCCCGAGCCAGGGGTTGACCGTCAGCGCGTCGGCACGCGGCGGGTCCCCCTCGAGGTAGGCCTGGGAGTACGCGCGGGCGGTCGATCCGATGTCGCCGCGCTTGCCGTCGGCGATCACGAGCAGGCCGGCGCGATGCGCGTAGATGCAGACCTGCTCGAACGCTGCGATCCCGGCTGCTCCGAGAGCCTCGAAAAAGGCGAGCTGCGGCTTGACGGCAACCACGTGCGGAGCGACTGCGTCGACGATGCCGCAGCAGAAGCGGGCAACGTCGCCGCGAAGCTCCACCGGCATCAGGTCGGGGTTCGGATCGAGGCCGACCACGATCTGCGACCGCTTGCGCTCGACCTCGGCGGCCAGTCGATCCGCGAAGGTCAGCGTGGCAACGGCCATCGGGACGGAACGGTAACCGTAATGCCGGAGGGCGGCTCAGCCGAGCCGCCCTCCGGGGAAACCGACGTGCTGGTGCTGCTAGCTCTTGAGCGCTGCCTTCAACTGGCTGCCGGCCGAGAACTTCGGCACGGTCGTCGCCGCGATCTGGACGCGCTCGCCGGTGCGCGGGTTGACGCCCTGCCGGGCGGCACGCGCCGACGGCGAGAACTTCCCAAAGCCCGTGAAGTTGACGGTGTCGCCCGCCTTCAGCGTCTCGGTGACCGTCTCCATGAATGCATCCACGGCCTTGCCTGCATCACGGGCAGAGAGCCCGCTCTTCTGGCTGACCTTCTGGATGAAATCCTGTTTCGTCACGAAATCCTCCTACGTAGGGAGCTGGGGATCAGACCTTGGGCGAAAACCCTAACAACGCGGTCGGATATCGCTCAACCAAGCGCATTTGCGGGCATTTCCAACAGCTCGGAGGCCCGAAAGAGCGGCCGCAGGCGCACGGCGTGGCGGGCGAGCTCGTCGACACCGCCCTCTTCCCGGTCGACCACGCAGACCGCATTCGAGACCCTGAGGCCTGCTGCCCGTAGTGCCTGCACCGCCTCGATCGCCGCTCCACCCGAGGTGACCACGTCCTCCACGAGACAGACGCATTCGCCTTCGGTGAAGACGCCCTCGAGCTGCTTCGCGGTGCCGTACTCCTTCGCGGCCTTGCGAACGATCACGAACGGCAGGCCGCTCTCGAGCGAGGCAGCGGCCGCAAGGGCGACAGCGCCGAGCTCCGGCCCCGCGAGCCGGTCGGCGTCGGGCTCGTGCTCCCGCACCGCGTTCGCCAGGGCAACGCCGAGCGGGCGGAGCAGATCGGGCCGCGTCTCGAATCGGTACTTGTCGAGGTAGTACTTCGATCGCCGCCCCGACCGCAAGACGAAGTCACCCTCCAGATACGCGGCCGCCCGTAGCGCCCGGCCGAGCTCTGCGTGGATCACAGCGAGAGCAGCAGGTCGTGGGCGAGCGGAAGCAGGCTCGTTGCCTCGGGCGAGCCCTCGGCGAAGGAGTGCATCGAGCCGTCCTCGGCATAGAGGTCGACGCGCTCGCGACGCCGCGCGGCGCGGCGCCGCACGAGCACCGAGCCTGCGAGCGAGCCGGCGGCGAGCAGGAACCCGGTGACGACCTTACGCGGCGGCACCGTCCGCCTCCTCTTTGGGTGCGGTCTTCGGCGCGGCCTGCTTGCGCTTCTTGGGTGCTTCGGCCTGCTGCGGCGCCGACTGGTCGATCGAGCGGAGGCACGTCTTCAGGTCGTAGAACACGAGCCCGACCGTCGGCTCGGGCGTCGTCGTCGCTGCGATCAGCCGGTCACCGTCACGAACGACGAAGACGCTGCCCGTGAGGGTCGCAGCCTCGAGTTGAGCCACCCCGGGGCGCAGAGCCTCTGCCGCCTCGACAAGCCTCTGGGCGCCGTCGGCAAGCCGCTCCGCGGCCGCGTCGTCGGCGAGGTTCGACCCGTGAGCCGAGCCATCAGCACCGATCACGACGACGTGCCGCACCTGCGGTGAGATCTCGGTCAGATCGCCGATCGCCTGGGCTGCGTCCATACGGGCGAGCATACTGGCGGCCGTGAGGCGGGTCCTGAGCAAGTTCTTCGCCGACCGTGGGACACACCTCGCGGCGATGATCGCGTATTTCGCGCTCCTCTCGTTCGTGCCGCTCCTCTTCCTGGCACTCGCCCTGCTCGGCCTCGTCCACCAGGCAGACGCGCACTCGTTCTTCGTTCGCCAGTTGACGCGGACGTTTCCGAAGACGTCGGTCGACTCGATCCTGAGCGCGGTGCGCGCGATCCAGGCGAACGCAACCGCGCTCGGAATCGTCGGCGGTGCGTTCCTGCTCTGGTCGTCGCTCTCGTTCTTCAGCGTGCTCGAGAGCGCGTTCAACATCGTCTATGGCCGGCCGAATCGCGGGTTCCTCCACGGCAAGGCGCTCGCGACGATGATGATGGTCGGCTCGCTCGTCACCCTGTTCGTCTCGCTCGTGATGGGCTCGTACGGGCAGGAGATCTTGAAGCGCTACGCCGGCTTCCAGGGCAACGTGACGACCGCGCGCATCGTCGCGATCGGCGTCTCGACGCTCGGGGTGTTCGTCTTCCTCACCTCGGCGTACTACGTGTTGACGAACGTCGACCTCACGTTGCGTGAGGTGCTGCCCGGAGCGATCACCGCTGCAGTGCTGCTCGAGGCGACCTTCCAGGCGCAGTCTGTCTTCCTCGACATCTCGAAGCACAACCCGGTGCTGCAGGCGCTCTCCGGCTCAGCCGTGCTGCTCGTCTGGCTGTACGTGATGGCAAACGTGATCGTGCTCGGCGCGGAGGTGAACTGGTGGCGCGGCCACCGCGCGCACGCCTCGGACGAACCGCTCGGTGCTTCTTAGAGCTCCTTTCACAATGAGGTGTTCCTGAGTCGGCGGTAGCAGACGATGCAGCAGCCGAGCGCGAGGAATGCTTCGTGGATGTCGCCGCGGCGCTCGTAACGGACGAGCAGTCGTTTGAACT
>JACDGR010000071.1 GCA_013821525.1 Actinomycetota bacterium | reverse complement strand
TGCGGACAGGTCCGACTATTAGCGTGAAGATTCATCCGGTGACCTCCTCTGGCAGCTGAGTGGCTTCGACACCCCCAGCCTCCAGAGAGGCCCGGATGAACAACGTCGTTAGGAACTACAGCTAGTCGGCCTGGAAGGCCGTGATCTGCTCGCGGAACGAGTCCGGGACGGGGACGGCGCGGCGTTCGTCGAGGGCGATGCAGACGAGGGTCGCCTTTGCGGTCGCCATCAGGGTGTCGTCGTCAGTCCGGTAGACCGCGTGGTCGTAGGTGATGCTCGTCGTCCCGATCCGCTCGATGCGGACGAACACCTCGAGCAGGTCGTCGAAGCGTGCGCCTGCGACGTAGTCGACAGTGGTGGCCCGCATCGCGAAGTCGACGTCGCCGAGGTGGACGCGGCCGAGGTGGCGGTGGAACTCGGTCCGTGCGAGGTCGAAGTAGGGCATGTAGCGGCCGTAGTAGACAACCCCCTGAGCGTCGGTGTCCGAAAACCCAACGCGCACGAATGCCGAGTACTTGAACGGCGGCCGTTGGTCAGTAGTGTGCCCAAGCTCGATCATCGGTCGATCCTAGCGGCGCCCCAGGTGAAGCCTCCGTAACGGTGCCAGGCACCGTTACGGGTGTGTGACGTTGCGACGGGATCGGGCGCCCTCTGACGGTGCCAGGCACCGTTGGGGTGCCCGCCCGGAACGGAGGGCGCCGCTAGCTGCGGATGACGCCGAGCACCTCGTCGCGCTTGCGTTCCATCAGCTCCGCTGAGCGGGCTTCCAGGTTCAGGCGCAGCAGCGGCTCCGTGTTCGACGGGCGCACGTTGAAGTGCCAGTCCGCCGACTCGATCGAGAGGCCGTCGAGATGCGAGACCTTACCGTCCGGCCCGAAACGCTCCTCGAGCTCCCGCAGCTTCGCCGGCACGTCCGCGACCGGCGTGTTGATCTCGCCGGTGATGAAGTAGCGGTCGCGGAACTGCGCTAGCATTCCGCCGAGCGCGCCGCGCTTCGACACGAGCTCACACATCAAGAGGAACGGCACCATGCCCGAGTCGGCCTGCGAGAAGTCGCGGAAGTAATAGTGCGCCGACACCTCGCCGCCGAACACCGCGTCCACCTCGCGCATCCGCTGCTTGATGAATGCGTGACCGACGCGATTGACGAGCGCCTCGCCGCCGGCCCGCTCGATCGCCTCGGGCACCGCCCACGACGCGCGTACGTCGTAGATCACCTTGCCGCCGGGCTTCTTCGCGAGGATCGACTCGGCGAAGAGCGCCGTCGTGAAATCGCCCGGGACGAAATCACCGGTGTCGTCAACGAAGAAGCAGCGGTCGGCGTCACCGTCATAGGCGACACCGAAGTCCGCTCCCTCGGAGAGCGTCTTGCCGATGATGAACTCGCGATTCTCGGGCAGCAACGGGTTCGGCTCGTGGTTCGGGAACGTCCCGTCCGGCTCGAAGTAGCAGCGCACGATCTCGAGCAGCGGCAGCCGGTCGAGGACCGGTGGGAGCATTGCACCCGCCATGCCGTTCGCCGCGTCGATCACGATGCGCAATGGCCGCAGCGCATCCAGGTCGATGAACGAGAGGACGCGGTCGACGAACCGCTCCCAGATGTCCTCCTCCCGGATCTCGCCGCGCGTCGCATTACGCCACGCGCCCGCGACCGCACGGTCGCGCACGTCGTAGAGGCCCGACTCGCCACCGACCGGCAGCGCGCCCCGGCGCACGATCTTCATGCCGGTGTAGTCCTTCGGGTTGTGCGAGGCGGTGACCATGATCCCGCCGTCGAGCTCGAGCGACCCGACCGCGAAATACACCATCTCCGTCCCGACCATCCCGAGATCGAGAACGTCGGCACCCCCGTCTGCGGCACCTTCACGCACGGCGGCGGCGATCGTCGGCGAGGACACACGCACATCTCGGCCGACAGCAATCGTCGCGGGCTCGAACTGCTCGACGTAGGCGCGACCGACCGCGTACGCCCCTTCCTCGTCGAGCTCCGTTGGGTAGATCCCGCGGACGTCGTACGCCTTGAATGCCTTCGGATCGAGCATCACACCAGCCTACTTACGCGCCGAGGATCTCCTTGATCGTGTCGGTCGACTCGGCAGTCGGTGACTCCGAGATCACCGTGACGGGCCGCTCGAACCGAGCGAGCGCATCGCGCATCGGCTCGGCCCGCAGAGTCCCCTCACCGTAGGGCAGGTGCTTCGTCTCGTTGCGGTTCGCGAACTGGATGTCCGAGAAGTGGATGTGGAACGGCGCGCCCGGCTCGATCACGGCGTCGGCCTGCTCGAGCGCTGCGACGAAGGGCTCGACCGACGTGAATCCCCCGTCTGAGGTCGCGTGCATGTGTGCGAAATCGATCACCGGTCGGATCCAGTCGAGCTGCGCCGCGATCGCGCAGACGTCCTCGATCGAGCCGAGCTCGCGCACCCGACCCATCACCTCGATCCCGAACGGGACGGCGCGATCCTTGCCCTTGAGCCGTTCGCGGAGCTCGCCGAGCTGCTCGACGACGGCGTCGATCGCGTCTTCCCGGCTCCGGCCAAGCAGGAAGCCGGGGTGGAAGACGACGACCTCGGCGCCCGCCGCCTTCGCGATCCCGGCCGAATGGTCGAGCATGCCCACGGCCATGCTCAGCTTCTTCCCACGTTCGGCGTGGCCCATAAAGCCGGCTATCGGCGCATGAACCGACACGGCAATGTCGTGCTCGGCCGCTAGCTCGCCGAACCGGCTGGCGAAGTCGTAATCCATCCAGAATCGGCCCTCGAAGTCGATCTCGCACGCCGTGAACCCGCGTGCGAGCAATGCCTCGATCGCTGCTTCGGGTGACTCGCGCGACGGGACGCGTGCGGGGCCGAAGTGAAGGTGACGTGGCATTGAGGAAGAAGTTGTCGTAGCGGGCCGGGACCAAACCGCAGCGCGAGGGTATCGCGCCGAGGTGGCACCGAGCGCCGGCCACTCTTCAGCATCGGGGCTGTCGGCCGCATGCTCGAGTCGTCGTCGGCGACGATCCGCACCTGGGAGCCGTCGGCGGTGCTGCCGATCGAGTTGCACGAGCGCTCGCTGGCTCTGCTCGCGGAGGCGCGAGGGCGAACACCCGTAACGGTGCCAGGCACCGTTACGGGTGTGTGACGTTTCATCCACATCGCTGACCGCGAGGGACGGCTGCTGCTCGATTCGTGCTGCTGCACGCTCCTCAGCCCGGTGCGGGTCGCAATGATCCGCGATCCGCGATTCGCGCCGAGGAACCGCCGTCCGAGTCCGTCCGACGAGGCTCCTACCCTGAATGGATGTCCGATGGCCCGACCCGGATCGACCTGCTGGAGCTCGATATCGACCTCCGCCTCGCCGACCTCTGGCGTGAAGCGGCCGGGATCTCGGAATGGTCGCTCGACGTCGTTGCCGCGTTCATGCGTGCGGCGTACGGGAAGGGCTACTGCGACGCCCTCACCGAGGACTTGCCCGGCGCGCTCTGCGCCGACCACGGGTACCGGGTACCCGCCCGGAAACACCAGCCCGCGTAGCTACCATTCCCAGCGTGGCAACGCGTAATCCGGCGCGGTTGATCGTCGCCCTGGCAGTCGCGGCCGTCCTGGCCGTCTTCCTGCTCTACACGGCAGTTGCCGGGCATTCGACACCGACGTACACCCCGAGCCAGCTGGCCGGGCACGCGGGGAGCCTCGCGGTCGTTGGCAAGGTCGTCGGCCCCGTAGCGGGCGACTCGCACTCCTCGACCGGACTGCGGTTCGGAATGCGCAACATCGACGGCAAGGGCCACGTGGTGTCGATCGTCTACCGCGGGGACAACCCGCCGCCGCTCTTCAAGGTCGGACGGGACGTCGTCGTCAGCGGCACCTACGCGAACGGCCGGGTCTCGAGCTCGTCGCTGATCACCAAATGCCCGTCGAAGTACCAAGCGGCGAAGACGCCTTCTTGAGCCTCGATGGCTGACCTCGGCCGCGCGGCACTCGTCGTCAGCCTCGGGCTGTCGCTGTACGCGCTGGCGGTCGGCGGCTACGCCGCGGCCACGAACCGCCGGCGACTCGCGTTCTCCGCGCGCAACGCGCTGTTCTGCGCGTTCGGGTCGACGCTGATCGCGGCGGCGGTGCTCGCCGTCGCGCTCGTCCGGCACGACTTCTCCTTCCAGTACGTCGCCGCCCATACAAACCGGACACTGCCCACGCAATACGCCCTCAGCGCCTTCTGGGGCGGGCAGGAAGGCTCGCTCCTGCTCTGGCTGCTGATCCTCACCGGCTATGGCGCGCTCGCGGTCGCGCTCAACCGCACACTGCTGCGCGACCTCGTCGCATGGGTGGTGCCCGTGCTGGGCGGGATCGCCACGTTCTTCGCGTTCGTGCTCGTCGCCGTCGCCAGCCCGTTCGATACGCAGACCGCCCCGGTTGACGGAGCGGGCCTGACCCCGAGCCTGCAGAACCCGTACATGGTCGCCCACCCGCCGATGCTGTACCTCGGCTACGTCGGCCTTTCGATTCCCTTCGCGTTCGCAGCCGGCGCTCTCCTCTCGGGGCGCACGGACGAGCGCTGGATCGTCGCAACACGCCGCTGGACGCTCGCAGCCTGGATGTTCCTCGGCTTCGGCCAGCTGCTCGGCTCGCACTGGGCCTACGTCGAGGTCGGCTGGGGCGGCTACTACGCGTGGGACCCGGTCGAGAACGCCGCGCTGATGCCATGGCTCGCTGCCACAGCGTTCCTGCACAGCGTGATGATCCAGGAGCGAAAGGGCATGCTGAAGGTCTGGAACATGGTGCTCGTCGCGCTGGCGTTCGAGCTCTCGGTGTTCGGAACCTTCCTGACGCGCTCTGGCGTCGTCAACTCGATCCACTCGTTCGCGAAGAGCCCGATCGGCAGCTGGTTCCTCGCGTTCGTCGTCATCTCGTCGCTCTTCTCAGTCGCGCTCATCCTCTGGCGGCTCCCGCTCTTGAAGGCCCGCACCAAGCTCGAGTCGGCGCTCTCGCGTGAGGCGGTGTTCCTCTACAACAACCTCCTGCTCGTCGCGCTCTCGCTGACCATCCTCTGGGGCGTGATCTTCCCGATCGTGACGCAGCTCTTCAAGGGCGAGTCGCGCACGATCGGCAGGCCCTACTACGACTTCTTCCTGCGCTCCTTCGGCCTGCCGCTTCTCTTGCTGATGGGGATCGGGCCGCTGATCGCCTGGCGGCGGACGAGCGTGCGCGCGCTAGCCCGCGTGCTCGCGCTGCCGGCCGCTGCCGCGCTCGCCTCCGGTGTGCTGCTCGTCGTGGCAGGCGCAGGCTCGTCTCGACCCGGGCTGATCGCCTACACCTTCTCGTCGTTCGTGCTCGCGACCATCATCGTCGAGCTCGTGCGCGGCACGCGGGCGACCGGGTCGTTGTTCGCGCTCGTCTCTCGCAACCGCCGCCGCTACGGCGGGTACGTCGTGCACGCCGCGGTCGTGCTCCTGGCAATCGGGATCGCCGGCTCGAGCGCTTACGGCAGCTCGACCGAGCGCCGGCTGACGACCGGCGAGAGCATGAAGGTGAACGGCTACACGCTCACCCTCCGTGGGATCGTTCACCCGCCGAACCAGAACGCGACCGAGACCCGCGCCGTCTTCGACGTGCACGGCCGCTGGAACGGGACGATCATGTCGGGCGACAACCAGTATCGGAACCCACCCGAGCCGTCGCGCGAAGTCGGGATCAAGACGGACTGGCTGCGTGCGGAAGACCTCTACGTGATCGCGGACGACATCAACACGAAGACCGGTGTGATCTACGTGAAGGTGCTCGTCAAGCCACTCGTCAACCTGATCTGGATCGCCGGCATCGTGTTTCTCTTCGGATCGCTCGTGGCGCTGTGGCCCGACGCGCGCGAGCAGCGCCGCCTCGTGACGCGGCTCGCGCCTGCGCGCGCGTGAGTCTCGTCGCGCTCGTCCTCGGCGTCGCCCTGGCGGCGGGTGCGGTGCTGCTCGTCGCGCTGCCATTCCTGCGCGAGCCCGAGGTGGCAGACGACCGGCTCGACGCGCCGACAGCGGCCGAGGAGGAGCGTTTGGGCCTGATCGAGGAGCGCGATCGTGCTCTCGGGGCGCTGAAAGAGCTCGAGTTCGATCACCGCGCGGGCAAGATCACCGATGATGACTACCGGCGTGACATCGGGCCGCTGCGCCGGGCCGCTGCGGGCGCACTGCGCCGCCTGGACGACACGCCCGATCTGCACCCCCAACCCGTCACCGAGACCAACAGAGGAGAGACCATGAGCGAGATCCAGCCCGTGCCCGAACCGACGCCGCCACCCGACGAGGGCACCCTCCCGATCCCGGACCCGGTCACCGAACCGTATCCGCCGCCCGACGAGGCCGACCTGCCGACGATTCCGCAGGAGTAATCAACCGCGACGGCGAAGACGGCCCGCGTATGCGGCGGCTCACGCTCGCACTTGTCGTATTGCTCCTCGCCGCTTCGCCGGCGCTGGGCGACGACGTCACGAAGAAGCACCAGATCGACGCGAAGGTCTCGTCGTTGCAGGATCGGTTGGCCGCTCACCGGCAGCAGGAGCGAGCCCTGCGAGGACAGGTCGCCGACTACACGACGCGGATCCGGTCGCTCGAGAGCAAGGTGGGCGATGTCTCGCTGCGCCTCGGGACGCTCGAGACCGATCTCGGCCTCCATCAGAAGCGTCTCGACGCCCTGAACGCGCTCTTTCGCCTGCAAAACGCGCGCTTTGGATTCCTCGAGAAGCAGTACGCGCAGTCGATGGAAACGTTGAACCGCCGGCTCGTCGACATCTACGAGTCCGACCAGGCTTCCACGATCGATCTCTTCCTCGGCGCCTCGAACGTGCAGGCCGCCCTCGACCAGATCGCCTACGTGAACGACATCGGCGTGCAGGACCGCAGGATTGCGAACGAGGTTGCGCAGGCGAAGGCGCAGGTGAAAGCCGCGCGCGCGAAGACCAAGAAGATCCGCAGGACGGTTCAGAGCGAGACGGCTGTCATCTCGGTGCGCACCGCCCAGACACGCAGTGTCCGGGACGAGCTCGTCGGCGCGCAGAGTGATCTGTCTGCGACCAAGCAGCAGAAGCTCCAGGACATCTCCCACCTCTCGGCGGCCGAGCAGGCGGAGGCGGGGGAGATCGACGCGCTTCAGGCGTCGAGCGTCGCCCTGACTGCACGGATCCAGGCAGCCCAGGCTGCTCATTCGGCCGCTAGTGGCTCGACGTCGGTTCCGTCCTCGGCCGGCCTCGTCTGGCCGGCCTCCGGGCCGGTGACGAGTCTCTTCGGCTGGCGGTGGGGGCGGATGCATGAAGGCATCGACATCGGAGCCATCTACGGCTCGCCGATCCGCGCGGCCGCTGCGGGAACCGTCATCTACTGCGGGTGGGAATCGGGCTACGGCAACCTGACTGCGATCGATCACGGCGGCAACCTCGCGACCGCGTACGGCCATCAGAGCTCGATCGTCGTCACCTGTGGGCAGCACGTGGAGCAGGGACAGGTGATCGGGTACGTCGGCTCGACCGGCCACTCGACCGGCCCGCACCTCCACTTCGAGGTTCGCGTCAACGGCAACCCCGTCGACCCGACGGGCTACCTCTAGCCCGCGCAAAAAACAGGCGCCCCGTGGAAGAGGCGCCCGCTCGTCGGGAGACGATCTGAGGCACGTCACGACCACGATCGCAACGTACCAATTACAACCAGTAAACGCGCGGGAGGCCCATCTGGATACGGGCAGGCTCGGCTAGAGAACGGTGCCGAGGCCGAGCGTCTGGGCGAGCAGAAAGACGTTCAGGACCACGATCGCGGCGGCCACAAGACTGGCCGCGACCGTCGTCACCGGCCGATTCACGAGCCCGCCCATCACGTCCTTGCGTGCGGTGAAGTAGACGAGCGGGATCAGCGCGAAGGGAATCCCGAAGGAGAGCACGACCTGCGAGATGACGAGCGTCCGCGACGGGTCGACGCCGAGCCCGATCACGACGAACGCCGGCACCATCGTCACGAGGCGGCGCAGCGCAACGGGTATGCGACGACGGATGAAACCCTGCATCACGACCTGCCCGGCGAGGGTGCCGATCGCCGAGCTCGAGAGCCCGGAGGCGATCAGTGCGAGCGCGAAGAGTGCGCTCGAGGCGCCTCCGAGTAGCGGCTCGAGCGTCTTGTGCGCCCCCTCCAGCGAGTCGACGTGCGTGCGGCCGCTCTTGAAGAACGTCGAGGCCGCCATCACGAGCATCGCGATGTTGATCAAGCCTGCGACCGTCATCGCGATCAGGACGTCGATGCGGGTGTAGCGCAGGAGCGTCTTCTCGTCCGCGTCCGACTCGGCGACGATCCGATCCTGGGTCAGCGCGGAGTGCAGGTAGATCACGTGCGGCATCACGGTTGCGCCGAGGATCCCGACGGCGAGCAAGACCGCCTCGTTGCCGCCGAACTGCGGGACGACCGCGTGCTTGAGCACCTGGTGATAGTCGGGGTTCGCGAAGCCGAGCTCGATCACGTAACAGACACCGATCACGCCGACGAGCACGGCGATCACCGCCTCGAGCGGACGGGCGCCGAACCGGAGCAGTTCGAGGATCGCGAACGCAGCGAGACCGGCGATCACCGCTGCGGGAAAGAGGCCGATGCCGGTCAGCAGATGGATCCCGATCGCCGCGCCGAGGAACTCTGCGAGGTCTGTCGCCATCGCGATCGCTTCTGCCTGCAGCCAGAGGAAGAAGGAGAGCCGGCGTGGCAGGCGCTCGCGGCAGACCTCGGGCAGGTTGCGCTGGGTTGCGATCCCGAGCTTCGCCGAGAGGGTCTGGATCAGCATCGCGAGTAGGTTCGCCGCGACGATCACCCAGACGAGGCGGTAGCCGAAGCGAGAGCCACCCGCGATGTTCGTCGCGAAGTTGCCGGGGTCGATGTAGGCGACACACGCGATGAACGCCGGCCCGAGGAACGGGAGGATCCGGAAACGGCGGAAACGAGAGCGGTGGAGGGCCTCGTCGACCGTCCGGAGGCCGGGCGGCAGCGGGGTCTCGGTGAACGTCACACCGAAAGTTTAGCCATGACTAAAACTTCCCGCAGAGAGACGTGCTGCAGGGCGCTACGCAGCTGCGCGAACGAGCCTGAGGTCGGGCAGATTGCGATAACGACCGTCGAGATCGAAGCCGAACCCGACGAAGAACTCGTCCGGGATCGTGAAGCCGGTGTACCTGACCGGGAGATCGTCGACGAGGCGGCGGTAGGGGCGGTCGAAGAGCGTCGCAACCTGCAGCGTCCGCGGTCTGTGCAACTGAAGGGAGCGGACGAGGTAGTTCATCGTCAGTCCCGTGTCGATCACCTCGTCGACGATCACCACGTCGCGGCCGGTGATCTCCGCGTCCAGATCCTTCAGGAACCGGACGCCCTCGCTCTGGCCCTCGCCATGGCCGGAGTACTGGACGAGCTCGACGAAGTCGAGCGCATGATGAACCGGGACTGCACGCGACAGGTCGCAGATGAACGGCATGCACGCTTTCAGCGTTCCGACGAGCACGGGCTCTGCGCCGTCGTAGTCGCACGCGAGCTCCGCTCCGAGCTCGCGAATCCGCGCTCCGATCTCGTCGGCGGCGAGGAACACCTGCCCGATGCGGTCGTCGTCTATCGCCACGCCGTGCGCGCGCGCGCTCAGGAAGCCTTCGGCAGCCGGTACCGAGCTGCGAGGCGCTCGAAGTCACGTTCGTAGAACAGCTTGGCCCTCACCTCGGGATATTGCTCGCGCAGCTTCCGCAACTTGCGGTTCTTGCGCGTGACGAGTGACTGCTTCATCACCGTCACCTCGAGATAGAGATCTTGATCTGGCAGGTAGAAGTCCGGAGTGAACGCCTCGGTAACCCGGCCTTCTTCGTCGCGGGCGAGGACGAAGGTCGTCGGCTCGTAATCCCACGAGATTCCGTACCAGTCCAGGATCTTCGCGTACTCGAGCTCCGCAGGGTTCGCGAACCGCGGCGGCTTCGAGCCGCAATATGCCTGGAAATCAGGCGTTTCCGGCTGCACTCGAATCACAGTACCAGTGGCCTCGGATGCCTTAGAGTGCGCGAGATGCCGTTCACGATCGCGCAGCTGTCCGATCTGCACTGCGGCTCGCCGCATTTCGTACCGGATCTGATGGAGCGCGCGCTCGCGGAGATCAATGAGCTACAGCCGGACATCGTCGTCTGCTCCGGCGATCTGACGACCTTCGGTTTCAAGGAGGAGTACGCCGCTGCCAAGCGGTATCTCGACCGGATCGACTGCGAGTCCCTCGTCGTCGTCCCGGGAAATCACGACTCGCGAAACGTCGGCTACGTCCACTTCGAAGAGCTCTTCGGGGAGCGGAACTCAGTGCTCCGCCGTGGTGCGTGCACCGTGGTCGCCGTCGATTCGACGGAGCCAGACCTCGATCACGGCCAGATCGGCCGCGGCCGTTATCGCTGGATCGAAGAAGCGTTCGCCGCCGAGCCGTCGAAGTTCCGCGTCTTCGTGCTGCATCACCATCTCCTCCCGATTCCCGGTACGGGTCGCGAGCGAAACGTCGTCTACGACGCGGGCGACGCGATCGAGTGCCTCCAGCGAGCGGACGTGCACCTCGTGCTCTCGGGCCACAAGCACGTGCCCTACGCGTGGAAGCTCGAGAACCTGTTCGTCGTCAACACGGGCACCGTCTCGACGCTGCGCCTGAGGGGACACACGCGGCCCTGTTACAACGTGGTCGAGGTCGAAGGAACGCACGTTTCGGTGTGGCGCCGTTACCCCTTCCACGGCCAGGAGCGGATCATCCAGTTCAACACCGCGACCGGTGAGTACGAGAAGTACACGGGCCGTATCGAGCGCGAGGTGACGACCAAGAGGTGAGCCTCAGGGATGTGAGGGCTGTCGCGTTGATCGATGGGGAGCATTACGCACCCGTGGTTAGAGATGCGCTGCGCGCGCTGCCCTACGAGTGGGTCGGCGCGATCCTGGTCGGGGGTACGGAGAAGTTGCGCGAGGGCGCCGACTACGGGGTGCCGCTCGTCGCCGATTTCGCGGGCGCCGAGATCGTCGTCGACCTCTCGGACGAACCGGTGCTGGGGCCGGCCGCGCGGTTCCGTTGGATCTCGCGCGCCCTCGCGGCAGGCCTGCCGTACGTCGGCGCAGACTTCCGCTTCGACCCGCCAACCTTCGAGCCGTTCGAGGTGCCGTCGATCGCGGTGATCGGCACCGGGAAGCGCGTCGGCAAGACGGCGGTCACTGCGCACCTCGCGCGGCTCCTCGCGCGCGACCGCGATGTCGTCGTCGTCGCCATGGGTCGCGGAGGGCCCGCCGAGCCGGAGGTGATCGAGCACGCGCCGGGGGTGGCGGAACTGGTCGCCCTGTCGCGCCACGGCCGGCACGCCGCCTCCGACCATCTGGAGATCGCAACGCTGACGGGCGTGCTCACGATCGGGTGCCGACGCGCCGGCGGCGGGCTCGCCGGCGCTGTATTCGACTCGAACGTCTCCGCCGGAGCGCGGCTCGCAGCGGCCCGCTGCCCGGACGTCGTCGTCTTCGACGGAAGCGGTGCGGCGATCCCGCCGATCGCCGTCGACCGCCGCGTTCTCGTCGTCGGTCCGGGCACCGAGCCCGACGCTTACCTGAACACCTATCGTCGGCTGATCGCGGACGTGGTCGTTGCGATCGGCTGCGAGCTCGAGGGCGCGATCCCCGCGTCGCTCCACCTGCGGCCACTCGAGGAGCTGACGGGCCGCGTCGCCGTGTTCACGGCCGGCGCGACCGATGTCGCCCACCTCGACGCCGAGGTCGTGCATGTCTCGACGAGCCTCGCCGACCGCTCCACGT
>JACDGR010000480.1 GCA_013821525.1 Actinomycetota bacterium | reverse complement strand
CGCCACGGCGAGGACGAGCGCCAGCCTCACTTGCGAAAGCTCCAGAGCTTGTTGCCGAGGAAGTTGAGCGGCGTCACGAGGACGATCGAGACCGCCTGGGAGACGATCTTGCCCCAGCCGAGCCAGTCGAGGAAGACGAGCAGCCAGAGCTGGTTGACCGCGAGCGCCGCGAGCGCCACGACGAAGAACCTCACCCCCTGATGTGCGAAGTGGCCCTTCTCGCGCGAGAACGTCCAGTGGCGGTTCCACCAGTAGTTGTTCGCCGCGGAGACGACGAAGGAGACGAGCGCCGCCTTGTGCGCCCCGATCCCGAGGAGGGCCGCGTAGATCGCGAGATTGACGACGTAGCCGCTCACGCCGACGAGGCCGAACTTCAGCAACTGGATCCAGTTGTTCGATCGGCGCAGTGCGCGCCGTGTGCGGGCAGCAACCTCGGACACGGCAGACGAGGCTATCTCACGGCTCGAGTAGAGGCTTGCTGCGTATTTGAGTGGCGAGCCGCAGCCCGGTCTGCTCATGCCGCGCGGTGCGCCTCGTGCACGGTGCCGTCGTCCTCGATCCAGGGCTCCGCGAAGCTGAGCTCCGGCAGCCGGCGCGCCTGCCGTCGATAGAAGTCGAGCTCGCGCTCGTCGATCAGGGTCAGCGCCGAGCCGACTTCGATCTCGTCGGCGCGCAGGGTCGCGACCGCGAAAGGCAGGAAGCGATGGGCGCCGTCGCCGCAGCGCAGCTCGAAGCCGATCACGCGGTCGGTCTGCCGGTCGAGCAGGATCTCGACAGGACGGCCGAGCTGGATGCCGTGCATCCGCACGGGCAGCAAGAGCAACTCTGCAGCCGCGCGACCTGTCATCAGGCGCCCTTCTCTCCGTCAGCGTCCGGCGGAAACAGGCCAAAGTGCTGGGCGATGAGAGACTTGATGCCCGTGATCGACGCGGGCGGCGGGCCGAGCCCAACGGTCAGCATCGGCACCTCCGAATCCTCGAGCTCGAGCGAGCCGTGACTGCCTCCGCCGAGATGGCTGCGGCCCGCGAGGTCGACGAACTCCCAGCCCGGCCGCGCGGAGACGAGCACGGAGCCCGCGTTCGGGTTCCGGAGTGCCGCCGTCGCGCGTGCTCGCCCGTCGGGCACGTCGTCGAGCAGTGCGTCGTCCTCGTCGCCGTCCCTTCGCGCAACGACGCGGCCGTCTTCCTCGAAGAGGACGATTCCCGCGGCAGGCTGGGAGTCGAAGCCTTCAGCGACGCGCCGCGGGTTGTCGGTGTAGACCATTCCCGCGCGATTCGACGCCGTCACGAGATCGTCGCCCGCGTCGAGCCGAGCGGTTTGCTCGATCTTCGACTGGCCGTGGTCGGAGCAGAGCACGACGGCGTACCGCTCGAGGAACGCGTCCGGGCCTCCGGCAGCGTCCATCAGGGCCGCCACCGCAGCGTCGCTTCGCGCGAGCGCCTCGTGTGCCTGGTCGGGTCCGGCGGCATGCGACGCGTAGTCGTAGTCCGGCAGGTAGTAGACGAGGAAGTCGAAGCCGTCGCGGGTCACGAGCCAGCGACCGACGGACGCGGCGTACGCGTCGATCGACCCGAGCGCCCGGTTGCGCACGGCCATCGGCGCACCGGTCTTGTCGCTCTCGTAGAGCGAGTAGAAGAAGAACCGCTTCGGCCCATAGACGGCAGGCACGCCGGGGATCGTCGGTAGATGCCGGTTCGGGCCGCGGTAACACGTGATGTTGATCGCGCCCGTCGTGAGGCCGTTCGCCTCGAGCGCCTCGTAGACGGTCTCTGCGTCGCGGCTCAGGTGCTTTGCGTTCAGGTCGATCACGGTGTCGCGCAGCGAGCGTGCGATCCCGGCGGCGCGCACGGCACCGAACGACGAGCCGTACTCGACGATCCTCTGTTCGTCGCGGTTCCACCAGACGAGATGGGGGATGTGATGCACGTCCGGGTGCGCGCCCGTTGCGATCGACGACAGGCACACGGGCGTCAGCGATGGGAACGTCGAGGTGGCGCGGCGGTACTCACCGTGCTCGGCGAGATACCGCAGTGCGGGGGCAGCTGCTGCTTCGAACATCGACGGGGTCAGCCCGTCGATCACGACGAGGACGACCGGCTTCACTTAGTGAGCGAACGCAGACCGGCGTGACGATCAGCCGCGCGTCGCCGCAGTCGCACGCCGAGCACCGACACGGCGAGCGCTTCGAGATAGCCGAGCACCGGCACGAACGCCAGCGCGGCGCCGAGCACGGCCGCGAGGGCGATGCCGATCTCCAGCCCGGCCCAGCCGACCTGCCGGGCGTCGGCGGCGTCGCCGGCACCGATGCGCTGCGCCACCAGCGTGCTCGACGCGTTGGCGATCGCCAGCGGCAGCATGAACATCATCGACACCATGTTGGCGGCGATCTGGTGGCCGGCGACCGCGGTCACGCCGATCCGCGAGACGAAGAAGGCCATGAAAGTG
>JACDGR010000479.1 GCA_013821525.1 Actinomycetota bacterium | reverse complement strand
GTCGGCTACGTCGACGACGAGCGCTTCGCGACCGCCCGGGCCGCCGCGCTCGCTGGCCGGGGCTGGGGCGATGCGGGAATTCGGCACGACCTCGAGGGCCACGCGCTCGCGCAGGAGGTCGTCTCTGCGGCACTCGACGGGCTGACGCCCGAGAGCGAGCGGGCCGCGGAGCTTGCCGCGCGGCTCGGCCGCACCCCGAAGACTGCCGCCCAGCTCGCCCGAAAGGGCTTCGGGGAAGACGCACTGGGAGCGGCGTTCGGAGAGCAGATTGCGGATGCGGGCCTCTGAGAGGTAGAGTTCCCTCTATCCAATCCATGTTTTGCCTGCACGTTACGCATTTCACTGATCGCTACTACGTTCTCCCAACAAGCCCGCAGCACTGAGACGCATGCTCAACCCAGCTTTTGAACCTCATTCGACCCCGCCGGATTCTCCCGGGCGAAGGCACCGAGAGCACCCGAGCTAGGTCGAACGGCGCGCGGCGGGCGCGCCACTGCACACGCCGATCGGCGACTGCGTGTCGCGCGGGCCAGCCCGTAGGGAGTGCCCATGCTCGTCGTCGTGGCAGCTTTGATCGCCCTCGCAGCCGGTAGCGGCCTGACGCTCCTCGTCCTGCGGTTGCTGGTCGGGTCACGCCTCGAGGCAGCTCGACGCACCCGCGCGCTCCTCCTCGAAGAGGCGCGCGTCGACGCGGAAGCGACACGCCGGGAAGCAGGCATCGAGGCGCGCGAGCAGGCGGTACGCCTGCGCGGCGAGCTCGAGTCCGAGCTACGCGGCCGCCGCGACGAGGTGGTGAAGGTCGAGGAGCGTGTGCTCGGCAAGGAGGAGACGCTCGATCAGAAGCTGATCGAGCTGACCCGGCGGGAGCAGGGGGTCGCCGACCGTGAAGTTCATCTGAAGACGTTGCAGGAGGAGCTGAAGCTCACCCACGACGGGCAGCGCCGCGAGCTCGAGCGCATCGCCGGGATGACGACGGGGCAGGCGCGCCAGCGGATGCTCGACGACTCGCAGGAGCAAGTTCGCCACGAGCTCGCCGGCCGGGTGCGGCAGATGGAGGAGGAGGCAGCGACCGAGGCGAAGCGTCGTGCGCGCAACCTCGTCGCCGATGCGCTGCAGCGCGTCGCCGCGAGCGCCGCGGCCGAGACGACCGTGACGCTCGTCGCGCTGCCGTCCGACGACATGAAGGGTCGCATCATCGGTCGCGAGGGCCGGAACATTCGCGCGCTCGAGCATCTGACGGGCGTCGATTTCATCATCGACGACACGCCGAACGCGGTTGTTCTCTCGTCGTTCG
The DNA here is from genome assembly GCA_013821525.1 of Actinomycetota bacterium. Classification (GTDB taxonomy): domain Bacteria; phylum Actinomycetota; class Thermoleophilia; order Gaiellales; family Gaiellaceae; genus PALSA-600. The sequence continues at coordinate 1,153 of JACDGR010000479.1, read as the reverse complement.
ACGGACTGCGCCGCGAGATCGCGCGCATGACGTTGCTGAAGCTGATCGAGGACGGCCGCATCCATCCGACCCGCATCGAGGAGATGTACTACCTCTCGAAGGCAGAGCTCGACGAGCACGTGCGCCAGGCCGGCGAGCAGGCGGTCTTCGAAGCGCACTGCGGCGAGTTCCACGAGGAGCTCGTCAAAATCCTCGGCCGACTGCGCTATCGCACGAGCTACGGCCAGAACGTGCTCAAGCACACGCTCGAGGTCGTGCAGCTCGCGGGAATCATGGCCGCCGAGGTCGAAGCCTCCGTGAAGACCGCGCGCCGTGCAGCGTTGCTGCACGACCTCGGCAAGGCAATGACGCATGAGGTGGAAGGCTCGCACGCCCAGATCTCGACGCAGCTCGCCCGCCGGTTCGGCGAGAGCCCGGCGGTCTGCCACGCGATCGAGGCGCACCACTACGAGGTGCAGCCGCAGACGGTCGAAGCCGTCCTCCTGATTGCCGCCGATGCGATCTCGGCCGCCCGACCGGGTGCGCGCGGGGAAGGGCTCGAGCACTACATCAAGCGCCTCGAGTCGCTCGAGGAGCTCGCGTCCAACCATCCCGGCGTCGAGAAGGTCTACGCGTTGCAAGCAGGGCGTGAGATTCGCGTTCTCGTGAAGCCCCATGAGATCGACGACGACGGTGCGGTTCTCCTCTCGCACGAGATCGCGCGCGAGATCGAGAATCATCTGGAGTACCCGGGGCAGATCAAGGTGACGGTGATCCGCGAGAGCCGCGCGGTCGACGTCGCCGGCAATAAGGTCGACGCGCGCCGTGAGCAGCGCCTCGACGTTGCCTGACATCGAGCTCATCCGGTCGGCCGAGAGCCGTCGAACCTATGTGCTCGCCGGCCGAGGCGAGCTGCGGCTGGAGGGGATCGGCTCGCGCCGCGCAACAATCGTCGATGCGGAGTCAGGGCGGCAGTGGCGGGTTGCGCGTCGCCGGTGGTGGTCGGGCTCGATCGACGCAACCGACGTCAGCGGCACCGTCGTCGCCACCTTCGAGCCGACGCTCCTGCGTCGTGGCGGCACCTTGACCTGGGGCGCCCGCACGCTGGCGCTGCGTTCTGCGAGCGTCTGGCGCGAGCGCTACGCCCTCGCCGAGGGAGAGCACGAGGTGGCAG
>JACDGR010000478.1 GCA_013821525.1 Actinomycetota bacterium | reverse complement strand
GCCACCGCCCTGTGCGCTACGCAGCAGCTTTGCTGCGCTCTAGGTGCTGATGCGATGGGCAGTAGTCGCGTTCCGGCAGCGGGGTGCGCTGGCACGCTTTGCCCTTGCGTGTCGTTGCACGGCAGCGGGCGACGCCGCCGTCGAATGCGCCCGCCTCGATCTGATCCTCGACGAAGCCGACTGCTGCCTCGACGCCCTGCGTGACTGCCCACGCGACCTGCGCCTGCACGGTGATCGGGAAGTAGCGGCGGATGTCCTGGAAGAGGGCGCGATCCGGCTTCGCGAAGTAGTGCGGGTCGGCGGCGAGGCGCTCCATCGTCCCCTCACAGGCAGCAAGGACGTCCTGGCGGTAGGAAAGCTGCGTCTCGTGGTCGACGTACGGGTCGATCAAGTCCTTGATCGAGCGGTAGATCGCTCGCGAGTACTGATACATGCAGTGCTGGATGTGGAGGATCCGCTCGTCCATGTTTCTCCTCTGACCGTAGCCGAATCGCCGTTATGGAGCGGTAAAACCTCTCCGGGTCGGCTGATCCCCGGGGACTCTACACCGTCAAGGTAGCTGTTACAAATGTTTTCAAAAAAGAAAACAACGCCGTCGTCTTGTCAGTGCTGTCATGCCCGCACAGACGGGCATTACACATCGGTTTCAGCGCGAGATCTGGCGCGAATACGCCCCGCTGAAGCCCGCCTGACGGGCGGTGCTGACGCTGCCGTCCGCTTCCGTTTTCGTGCCGTAGATGCCCGTGAAGACGACGAAGTACCCGGGCTGCAGGCTCGCGAAGCCGCTCGAATCGAGAATGCCGACGCGCGGGAGGTTCGCCTTCGCGGCGCGCGCCGCCGTCGCCCGCGCGCTCGGCAGGCCGTTCGTCTTCGGGTAGGAGACGAGGACGATCGTCCAGCCGTTGCGATCCGCCGGCCACGCCAGGCGACCGTTGACCGGTCGCGGCGCGGCCGACGCTGTCGTCGTCGGCTCCGGGGCGACGGGAAGTGTCGAGGTGTCCCCCGTCAGAGAGTTCGTCGTCGGGATCGCGGTCGGTTCGCGGACCGTGGCGACGGGAAGCGGCGAGGTCGAGTAGCCCAGGCTCTTGGCGCTCGCGTCGTGGCGCGTGAAGGCGATCGCGGAGGCAGTCCCAACCGCGGCGACGAGCAGCATCAGTAGCGACGCCCACACCCAGTCGCCGGGATACCAACCGAGGCGCCGCAGCCACCGCCGGCGGAGGCCGGAGACACGCCCGGCGACCGTTGGGAGCGCGAGGCCGCACTCGAGGCAGTACTTCTGGTCGAACTCACGTTGTGCGCCGCAGCGCGGACAGGTGTGATCCGCGGCTTCGATCGCGGAGTCACGCTCCGTGCTCTTCGACGACATCAGTCCTCCGGAGCAGACTCGATGACGGTCTCCTCGGAGACCGGGCCGGCCGCCTGGTCGGGCTCAGGTTGTGCCGAACCGTGTCTGACGTCGCGCCCGCAGTTCGGGCAGAAATGAGAGCCGCGCAGGATGGGTGCGCCGCAGACGCAGCGCGGGGTGTTGCCCTGCGCGTGCAGCAGCTCGTCGATTTCCGCGAGCCGACCGTCGATCCCGACGACGACGGACGCACGTTCGGCGAGCAGGTCGTCGCGGAACCCGCCGCGACGGTACATCTCGACCAGCAGGCCGCCGAGGTCGCGCAGCGTGTCCTCCCGTGCCCGGGCGAGCGCACGCCGCTCTCGGCGCAACAGCCCCGCGTGCGGACGGCGAGCTGCGACGCCGTCCGTGTGGTCGGCGCGCCAGCGGAAGAGCGGCGACATGCCCTGGAATCTACTTACGAGGGCGGCGCGGCAGACCGGCGGCGTCCAGACGCGAAGCCGCCGACGATCATCAGGACACCGACGACGAGCGCGAGGAGACCGAGAATCCCGATCCCGGGCACGAAGAGGATGCCGAGACCGACGATGATCAGGAGAAGCCCGAGGCCGATGGGGCCGAACACGAGGGTCTCATCACCGTTCGGCGGCCTCTCAAACCCCAGAGCGTCGAGCACCTACAGCTGCAACACGACGAGACGTTCTTCGGTCATCTCGCGGACGGCCCAGGCAGGGCCTTCCTTCGTGTTGCCGGAATCCTTGACCCCGCCGTACGGCATCTGGTCGGCACGGAAGGTGGGCGCCTCGTTGACGGTCACGCCACCGAACTCGAGCCGCTGTGCGGTCGAGAGCGCACGCGAAAGATCACGTGTGAAGATCGCTGCCTGCAACCCGTAGCGCGTCGCGTTCGCCTGCTCGATCGCCTCGTCGAGACTCGCCACACGGGTCAGCGTGACAACCGGCCCGAAGACCTCGTCGCACTGCAGCTTGTCGGTCGGCGCGGGATTCGCGATCACGGTCGGCTGGAGCAGGCCGTTGTGATCGACGGCGCCACCTGCAAGCACCTCGCCTGCGGATAGCTCGATCCAGCTGAGGACGCGGTCGCGTTC
>JACDGR010000477.1 GCA_013821525.1 Actinomycetota bacterium | reverse complement strand
CCGCGAAACCGACGAGCGCGTTCGCGGGCCGTCCGTTGCCACGGATCTGCTTCGGGATCGCGTGGTAGGCGCGGTGCGCGAGGGAGTCGCCGTCGATCGCGAGGAGCGTGCCGCTCACAGCGACGCCTCGAGCTCGGCGATCGCAGCCATCGCCCGCTCGGTCGCGATGCGAGCGGCCTCGGCCGCCTCGACGTCGCGGAGGTCGTCGAGCTCGATCGATGCGCCGTAACGAACACGCCAAGCCGATAGCCGCTTCAGCTCGTCGGTGCCTTTGATCCCCGCGGGCACGAGCGGCACACCCGCCTCGAGCGCGATCCGCGCTGCGCCGGTGTGCGACTGCGGCTGGCGCGTCTTGCGCAGCCCTTTCTTGCGGCGGGTCCCCTCGGGGAACATCGCGATCACGTGCCCGGCGCGCGCCAGGTCGACCGCGGTCTGGATCGCATCCTGGTCTGCCTGGCCGCGGCGCACCTTGAACGCCCCGCAAGCGGCGATGAACGGCCCGAGCGGGAACCAGAAAAGCTCCGATTTGGCCATGAAACGCAAAAATCGTCTCGGCCAGAGCGCGAGCCCGATCGCCCACGGGTCGAGATTCGACAGGTGGCCGGCCGCGAGGACGTATCCCCCGGAGGCGGGCAGATGCTCGGTTCCGTACGCCCGGTAGCGGAAGACGACCCTCAGTCCGGGCCAGGAGACGAGGCCGATCAGGAAGTAGAGCGGGGAGGGCCTTGGCGGACGTGTCATCGGCGGCGAGTATCGCGGATTCCGCCCACGGCGCTATGGTGGCGCGCGAAATGGCTGCAACCAAGGGACGCCGCCTCGTAATCGTCGAGTCGCCTGCCAAGGCGAAAACGATCGCGGGATATCTCGGCAAGGACTACATGGTCGAGTCCTCGATCGGGCATATCCGCGACCTTCCGAATAACGCCTCGGAGATCCCGGCGAAGGACAAGGACAAGGCCTGGGCCCGGCTCGGCGTGAACGTCGACGACGAGTTCCAGCCGCTCTACGTCGTCGACTCCCGCAAGAAGAAGGTCGTCGCGGATCTGAAGGCCAAGCTGAAGAACGCGGACGAGCTCCTGCTCGCGACGGACGAAGACCGCGAAGGGGAGGCGATCGCCTGGCATCTCGTGCAGGAGCTGAAGCCGAAGGTGCCGGTCCGGCGCATGGTGTTCCACGAGATCACGCGCGGTGCGATCGAACGCGCGCTCGGCCAGACGCGCGAGATCGACAGCCACCTCGTCGACGCGCAGGAGGCGCGCCGGATCCTCGACCGCCTCTACGGCTACGAGGTCTCGCCGGTGCTCTGGCGGAAGATCATGCAAGGACTCTCCGCCGGCCGAGTGCAGTCGGTTGCGACGCGACTCGTCGTGCAGCGCGAGCGCGAACGGATGGAGTTTTTCGCTGCCGACTACTGGGACATCGTCGCGACCTTCGACCCCGGTTCGTTCACGGCGCGGCTTGCGGCGGTCGACGGCAAGCGCGTCGCGCAGGGTCGCGACTTCTCGTCGGTCGGCGAGCTCAAGGGCAGCGACGTCGTCCATCTCGACGAGGCGACTGCGGGCGCGCTGGCGCAGGCGCTCGGTGACCAGTCGTTCGCCGTCCGATCGGTCGAGTCCAAGCCCTACCGGCGCTCGCCGTACGCCCCGTTCCGTACGACGACCCTGCAGCAGGAGGCATCGCGCAAGCTGGGCTACGGTGCCGCCCGAACCATGCAGATCGCCCAGCGGCTGTATGAGAACGGCTTCGTCACCTACATGCGGACCGACTCGATCACGCTGTCCGGGACGGCGGTCAGCGCCGCCCGGGCCCAGGTGGCCGAGCTCTACGGCCGCGAGTACCTGCCGGAGGCGCCGCGCACCTACGTGAGCAAGGTCAAGAACGCCCAGGAGGCGCACGAGGCGATCCGCCCGGCCGGCGAGGCGTTCCGCACGCCGGCCCAGACCGGGCTGTCCGGCGACGAGTTCCGCCTCTACGAGCTGATCTGGATGCGCACCGTCGCCTCCCAGATGCGCGACGCCGAAGGCCGGTCGGTGTCGGTCAGGATCGGCGCCACTGCCGCCACCGGGGAGCACTGCGAGTTCTCGGCCAGCGGGCGGGTCATCACGTTCCACGGGTTCCTCAAGGCGTACGTCGAGGGACATGACGACCCCGACGCCGACCGGGACGACCGCGAGACCCGGCTGCCCAACCTGGAGGAGGGGGACCCGCTGAGCGTCGCGGAGCTCTCCCCGGCCGGTCACGAGACGCGACCGCCGGCCCGCTACACCGAAGCCACCCTGGTGCGGGAGCTCGAGGAGCGGGGCATCGGCCGGCCGTCGACGTACGCGTCGATCATCGGCACCATCCAGGACCGCGGCTACGTCTACAAGAAGGGCACCGCGCTGGTGCCCGCCTGGCTGGCGTTCGCCGTGGTGCGGCTGCTCGAGCGGCACTTCGCCCGGCTGGTCGACTACAAC
>JACDGR010000476.1 GCA_013821525.1 Actinomycetota bacterium | reverse complement strand
GAGCTCGATGACGTGGTGAGACTGGAAGACGTCTACGGCCGCGAGGGGACGAGTAACGCGTAGTCACGATACCGAACGCGCCGTCGCAAACCCACGTCGCGTCGGTGAGGGGTGTCGGGGAGAGCGTCTGAGGATTGATCGGATCTGCTCTTTTCCGAGGAATTTTCGCGGGTCCGCGCTGGTTTGCGGGGGATGAAGCAGTGCAACGTGGAGCGAGAGTGGGCGCGTGAGACGTTCGCGGGCGTCGGCGGGGATGCGCGGTTGCGTCGGCGGCTCGTCCGGGTGGCGGAAGGCGCTGCACGACGACCGGCAGGCGAGGTCACGCGCGTCTACGATAACGGCGCCGATCGAGAAGGAGCGTTTCGCCTTCTCGAAAACCGACGGCTCACTGCCGCTGACGTTGCGCGGGCGAGCCACGACGCGACGGCGCGCGCGTGCGCCGGACGCGACGTCATCGTCGCACTGGATGGGTCAACGCTTTCGCTCATCGACCATGCTCGCACCCGCGAGCTCGGCGGAGTGGGCGCGTGGAAGGACTTCGGCAGGGGCATCCATGTGCACACGGCCCTCGCCATCGACATCGAGGGCGTGCCGATCGGCATCTGCGGCCAGCTTTGGTGGACGCGTCAGTGCCCAACGCTGAAGAAGACCAAGGTCCATCGCGCGATGGAGACGGAGACTCGCCACGGGGTCGAGCTCCTTCGCGAAGCGCACGCGCGCCTATGCGACGCCGGCAGCCGTCCGTGGTTTCAGCTCGATCGCGGCTTCGATGTGTGGCCCATCTTGCAGCTCGCTCACCAGCAGCGCATCCGGCTCACGGTGCGTGCGATCGGCAACCGCAGCGTGCTCGATGGGGCCGGAATCAAGCGCAATCTGCGCGATGTCATGCTGCGCGCGCCCGCGTTCGGCACGTACTTCGTTGACGTGCCCGCCGCAGCGAATCGCCCCGCGCGCCGCGCCGAGATGGAGGTGCATGTTGCGAGCGTGCGCGTGCCGCTCGCGGTCGGCAGGGTTCGGCGCGAGTACGTCCTGCTCCAAGTCGTGCGTGCTACCGAGCTAGGCGCCGTTGGGCAGCCGCTCGAGTGGATCCTCTTCACCACCGTGAGCGTCACGTCCATCGAGGATGCACGCGCGGTGATCCACGCGTACACGCGGCGCTGGCGCATCGAAGAGTTCCATCGGACGTGGAAGCGCGGGCTCTGCAACGTGGAGGATTCGCAGCTCCGGAGCCGCGAGGCACTCGTCAAGTGGGCTACCATCTTGGCCGCCGTGGCGACCCGCGCAAACCGTCTGACCCAGCTCCGCGCCGCCGACCCCGCGATCGCTGCGACCACGGAGTTCTCGGCGATGGAGCTCAACGCGATCATCCTGCTTCGCAAACCGAAGGGCATCCGCCTCGGCCACAAGCCGTCGCTCGCGCAGGCGATCCGATGGGTCGCGGACCTCGGCGGCTATACGGGCAAATCCTCCGGCGGACCCCCCGGCGCGACCGTCATCGGACGCGGCCTCGCGGACGTCGAGCTGCTCGTCCGAGGCCTGCGCAGCCTCGCGGAGGCGAAGAGAAGTGGGTAAAGCTCAGGGAGAGCGTCCGGCGCTCTCCCTGACCATTTAACCCATCACGAGTAGTCGCGGTCTGTTTCGGTCCAGGTGACGTACCAGCGGGGACCGTCGAGGAATGTGCTCGCCTTGGGGTCACCGGGCGGGAGGACGATGTTGAGCGGGCGAGGCTCGGCGTCGCGGACGACGTAGCCACGGCGCCACATCTGTCGGCTCTTCGCCTGATCGAACGTGAGGCGCATCTCGACCGAGTTGCACCCGCTGGCGTAGTTGGCGATCGCCCGGAGGGCCGTTCCCCAGTGCCTTCGCGTCGTCACCAGATCGATGATCCGCATGTTCTCCCCCTCGCGCTCGAGGGCGCACGCGCCGATGGCCTCGCTCCCCTCGAGGATCACGAAGGCGTGCTGGCGCTGCGACGGAGAGACGACGTAGCGCCACGTGAAGTACGCCGCGTCGCGCTCGGTGGTGATCCCCAGGTCGTTCCGGGCCTGGCCCCACACGTCGTTCACGCGCGTGTCGTGGATCGTCGCCGGGTCCAGGTACGCGCGGGACCGCGGGACGAGGAGGGCGCGGACGACGCGATCGGCGCGCTCGCTCTGGAGATGGAACGCGCGGCCGCTCAGCGGGCGGACGAAGCGCGCCACCCTCGTGACGTCGGCCGAGCCCGCTGTGGCGAGGGGCGTGAAGTTCGCCGGCATCGGCGTGCCGAACATGACCTCGATGCCGTGCCTGGGCATGTCCTCCCGCGAGCGCTTGTGCATCGACTGCATGATCCCCCGGCGCCGGAACTTCGGCCGGACGAAGCCGTCGCCGCCGAGCGCGCCCAGGACGGCAGTGGGCCGGTCGCTGGCGACGCCGCTCCCGCTCGGGATCACCATCTTTCGCGGGAAGAACGAGGTGACA
>JACDGR010000475.1 GCA_013821525.1 Actinomycetota bacterium | reverse complement strand
CACCGGCAGCGATCAGAGCATCACGTTGCAGGTCCAGCACCTGGCGGTCGCTGTCCGTCGAGACGCGCATGTAGCCCACCAGCATGTGCGGAAAACCTTGTTGAGCGGGTTTCCGCACAATGTCTCATTCCGACAGGGTTTGTCGCACACTTTTTGAACCCAAAAAGGCGAGATTTCCGGCTCGCTCCAGGGCTGACGGAAATCAGGTCAGACCGTCCGAAAACTCGTGCTCTGGTAGATGACGGTGATCTGGGCGGCCGCATTTATCGCACGACTAGGGAAAGTTGACGATATCAGCCTGGAAGGCATCAGATCGGGGTTGAGTAGGTCTTTTTGGCTAAAGCGGTCGGGGCAGGCAGGCAAATGCTCCGTACGGGCCTACACCGCCTTTATCATCGCTGGGACACCGACGATGGTGATGGCGCGCCTGAGATTATAAGCGAACGCGGTTAGACTGAATTCACCACGGACCTTGGGCAGACCCTTCATCAGGAACGCCCCCTGGTTCATCCATTGCTTGATCGAGCCAAATGGATGCTCGACTGTCTCGCGTCGTGTGGCCAGGATGTCGGGCCGTGCTGCCAGCCTCTGTGCCATGCGGTCGAGCACCGCTTCACCCTTCCAGCGCTCGATCCGGCGTGCGCTTCCGTCAGTGCATTGCGGCTTCAGCGGACAGCCACGACAGGCCGGCCTGTTGCTGTAGAAGATCGAGCCGCGACCGTCCTTTTCCAGGCGCTGGACTGGATCGAGGCGATGGCCAGCCGGGCAACGGTAGAAGTCGCCTGCCGCCTCATAAGCGAACTCGTCCTTTGCAAAGCGCCCCGCGGCGACGGCCGCACCGCGTTGTGGGCGTGCGACGTAGGGAATGACACCAACCTCCTCGCAGGCGGCGATGTCCTCGCCTTTGTAATAACCTTTATCAGCTACGGCATCGATCTGCTCGATGCCGAGCAACTCCCTGGCGGCACCAGCTGTCTGCGCCAGCAGGCCGAGATCGCTACCGGCATTAGTGACGTGCTGCTCGACGATCAGCTTGTGCTTCGCATCCACGGCGACCTGAGCGTTGTAGCCGACCCCGACCTTGGGGTGGGTCGCCATCCCACGGGCGTCAGGGTCGGTGAGCGAAACTTGGCTTTCGCCACTCGCGACGAGGTCAGCCAGCATTGTCGCATGCGTCTCGCGACGTTTCCGTGTCCGCGCGATCTTCGCTTTCAAGGTTGCCGCGCGCGTCGCGGCACCATCGGCCTGAGCTTCGCTCTGGTCCGCGCGATCGAGGTGCGCCAAATACTCTTCGATCCGCTCGTCAGCCAGCTTGATCCAGTCGGCCAGCTTCTGGCGGGTGAAGTTTCGCCTGCGGCTGTTCACCGCCTTCAACCGTGTGCCATCCACCGCCAGAAGTTCGCGTCCGAACAGGTCGAGCCGGCGGCAGAGCTTCACGAAGCCGCGGAAGACCGGCTTGAACGCATCCTTGTTGTCACCCCGGAAGTCGGCAATCGTGCGGAAGTTCGGTTGCAGTCCACGCAGCAGCCACATCACCTCGAGATTGCGCCCGGCCTCGGTCGACAGTCGGCGGCTCGACCGTATTCGATTGAGATAGCCATACAGGTATAGTTTCAGCAGATCACCAGGCGCATAGCCGGGCCGACCCGTTGCCTTCGGCCTTGACCGGGTGAAGCCTGCTGCGGCGAGATCAAGGCCGTCGACGAATGCCTCGATGAACCGCACTGGGTTGTCCGCCGCTACATAATCCTCGACCGATGCCGGTATCAGCAGCATCTGATCGCGCGTGTGTCCCTCGATGTATGCCATGCCGGATCATACCCCGCTCAATATCGGCGGGGAATCCAGTTTCGAGTTTTCGGACGGTCTGAGGTGATTCCCGTCACTGCCGTCATCAGCAGCGCAAACAGGGCGCCGGACATTTTCTGGCGGATTTCCGCGCTGCGCCCGCCGATTCGTTCTTGGTATGTCTGCTTGTGCGTACCAGGAGGGGCCTTTCGTTAGTTCAGGCCGTATTGCCAAGCATCGGCGCCGATGCTTGGCAATACGGTCGGTGTCCATTCGACCACGGGCCTGGACCGTTGTTAGTTTCAGAAGAGCCGTTCAGTGGCCACTCCTACAGATCAACGGTTTGGCAAGCCTGTTCAGAATCGATGATTGTCGGACACTAGCCCGAGACCAGTCCGTAATATAGCTTGCACCCACATTCGGATGCGTCCGCATTTCGGACATCACCAACGGATGGAATCAGGCCATGGCCCGCACCTTCGCCTACTGCCGTGTCAGCACATCCGGTCAAACGACACAGAACCAAATCCAAGAAATCGAGGCCGCCGGGTTCAAGGTCGAGCCAAAGCGCATCGTGTCAGAGACGGTCAGTGGCAGCAGTGCGATCGAACAACGTCCAGGGTTCCTGAAACTGCTCGACCGGCTGGAACGCGATGACGTCCTGATCGTGACCAAG
>JACDGR010000070.1 GCA_013821525.1 Actinomycetota bacterium | reverse complement strand
GTTGCGCCAGAAGAATCCGTCGATCACGGCGGGCCGGCCACTCTCGGTGTGGGCGTACGGCATTGGCGCACATGACGGCGTCACGCTCGGCTCGCACTGGGAGACCCTCGCGTGGCTGAAGGTGCATGGGTTCCCGATCAATCCGTTTGCGGAGCGGCTCGAGTCGGTCGAGGAGGTCGCGCGCGCGTGCAACGGATGGGAGCACCGACGGGTCGAGCTGGATTACGAGATCGACGGGATCGTGATCAAGGTCGACGACCTCGAGCAGCAGCGCAGCCTCGGCGCGCTGCATCAACGGCCACGCTGGGCGCGCGCATTCAAATGGGCGCCGATGACGGCGACGACGCGCCTGCTGAAGATCTCGATCCGCGTCGGGCGCACGGGAGCGCTCAACCCGTGGGCGATCATGGAACCGGTCGAGGTCGGCGGCGTCACCGTCAGTCGTTCGACGCTGCACAACGAAGAAGACATCAACCGCAAGGACATCCGTGAGGGCGACGACGTGATCGTCCAGCGCGCGGGCGACGTGATCCCACAGATCGTCGGGCCTGCCGGCAAGCATCGTCGCGGCACGAAGCCGTTCAAGATGCCTGAGCGGTGTCCCCTCTGCGATGCGCCGGTCGTCAAGCCCGAGGGCGAGGCGATGCACCGCTGCCCGAACCGCGCCTGTCCCTCGCGGGGGCTCGAGTCGCTGATCAACTGGGTGCAGGCGGCGGCCGACATCGACGGCGTCGGTGAGCAGCTCGTGCGCCGCCTGTGGGAGCTCGGTCTCGTTCGTTCGCTGCCAGAGCTGTACCGCCTCTCCAAGGAGCAGCTGCTCGAGCTCGACGGCTTCGCCGAGATCTCCGCGACGAACGCGATCGCTGCGATCGCCGCGTCGAAGCAGGTGCCGTTTCGCCGCGTGCTCTTCGGGCTCAACATCCCCGACGTCGGCTGGGTGACGGCCCAGAATCTCGCGCGACATTTCGGGAACGTCGACCGCCTGGGAGCAGCGACGACGGAGGAGATGGTCGAGTGCGAGGGGATCGGGCCGGAACGGGCGGAGGCGATCGTCGACTGGTTCGCCGACGAGGACAACCGCCGCCTCGTCGACGAGTTGCGTGCGCTTGGTCTGCGCTTCGAGGCCGACGAGGACGACCGCCCCGTCGCAGGACCGCTGACGGGCACCCAGTACGTGATCACCGGCACACTCGAGTCGATGTCTCGCGAGGAAGCGCGCGCAGCGCTCGAAGCGCTTGGCGCGAAGGTCTCCGACAACGTCTCGAAGAAGACGACGGGTGTCTTCGTCGGGGAGAATCCGGGGAGCAAGGTCAAGAAGGCCGAGGCGGCCGGAGTGCCGATCCTCGCCGATGCGGACCTGCAAGAGCTGCTGCGGGGTTAACGCCTAGGCCGCTGCAGCGAGCGCGGTCGCGAACCGGTCTTGCGCCTGCCGCGCCGACCAGGTCGAGACCGGGAAGCCGTTCTGCAGCACCGCGAACACGAAGCGGTCGCGCACGTACCCGGAGAGCGCCGAAGCGCGGTTTGTCGTACCGGTTTTCGCACGCACAGCGCCGCGCGCCGGCGCGCGGCGCATCCGGTCTTCGAGCGTCCCGCTGACCCCCGCGACCGGCAGCGACGCCCAGAACGGGTTGCGCAGGTCAGGATCGTTCCAGGCCGCGACGAGCAGCCCTGCGAGCGCATTGGCCGTCAGCCGGTCGTCGAGTGAGAGGCCGGAGCCGTCGAACATGCGCACGCCGGCGAGCGGCACGCCGGCTGCGGCGAGGTCGCGCAGGACGATCACGACGCCCGCGGCTGTCGTGCCGGCGGTACCGACCTCGGCGCCGAGGGTCTTCAGCACCATCTCGGCCGTGAAGTTGTCGCTGTCGCGATCCATCTGCGCGAGCACCTCGGGCAGCGGAGCTGACTCGACCTGCGCGAGCCCGTACGCGTCGTCTGGCGCGCGACCGGCTGCAGCCGCACCAGCCGTGATGCCGTGCGTCCGCAACACGCGCTTGAAGCCGCCGGCGGCCGCGAGCGCGGGTTGCAGTGCGTGATGCCCGTCGTAGAAATCGCGGTCGACGACGAGCGCGGAGAGCGGCGGTGACTCGTTGATGAAGAAGATCGATTTCCAGCCTGGTGCGGTGCGTTGCGTGTCGAACCACGACTCGTCGCCGACGACGCGTCCATCGATGTGCTCGATCCCGAGATCCTGCAGCTGCGTCGCGAGCGCCGTCAGCTGAGCCGAGGAGAGCGTCGGGTCGCCGTATCCGCGTAGGTAGACGTCGCCGTGCCAGACTGCTCCGTCCTGGGAGCCCTGGCTGAGCACTGCAGTCCGGAAGTGATAGGACGTCCCGAGCTCACGGAGCGCGGCGTAGGTGACTGAAAGCTTTTCGTTCGAGGCCGGCGCAAGCGAGCGGTCTGCGTTGCGCGCGAAGAGCGTCTGGCCGGTGAGGAGGTCGACGGCGATCGCTGACGACCGCGTGGGGGAATTGCCCGGCACGGCGAGTGCCTGGGCGAGCCTGGTGGCGAGCGGCGGAGCGGCAGTCGCGGCCGGGGCGAGCAGCAGGACGGCGATACAGGTGAGACCCCAGCGCTTCACCCCGTCCATTGTGACGCAGGTTGCGGGCGGCTTGGGACTCGGGACGATCGAAGATGGGCCGCGCGGCCCTTGCTCGGCCGAAGTGTGCGTCGAAGAATCGAGTTCGACCATGACCGAACTCGTCCAGCAGATCTCCGACCTGATCGATGACTCCGAACGTGACCTGGAGCGGATCGAGCGCACCTTGACCGACGGCTACGCTCACGCGCTCTCCCTCGAGGCCGAGCGCCAGCGAATCGAGCGCCGCATCAGTGAGGTAGCGCACGGTCTCGCAGGCGGCGACGTCGAGGTCAAGGCGAAGGAGATCTCGACCCTCGCCCGACGGCTCGACGGCAATGCAGGCGAGCTCGTCGAGCTACGGTCGGTGCTCGGGACGCTGCGCCGGCACGCGCGCGACGTTCGCTAGACGATTCCGCTGCGAACCGCGTAGACCGCAGCCTGGATGCGGTTATCGATCTGGAGCTTCATCAGGATGTTCGAGATGTGGTTCTTGACCGTTTTCGGGCTGATGTGCAGCTCGCCGGCGATCATCGAGTTGTCCTTGCCGTTCGCGATCAGCTTCAGGACCTGAATCTCGCGGTCGGAGAGCTCGGACTGGATCGTCGTCGCTTCGAGGTGCGAGGCGCTCGACGCTCGCACTCGCTGCAACACCTTCGACGCGATCGTGGGTGAGATCGGCGACTCACCGATCGCAGCCGAGCTGATCCCCGCCATCAGCTCGACGATCGTGGCGTCCTTCAAGAGGTAGCCGCACGCCCCGGCGAGAATCGCGTCCATCACGTCCTTGTCCTGATCCGAGATCGTGAGCACGAGGACGCGCGTCAGCGGGGCGATCATCGAGATTTGCCGCGTCGCCTCGACGCCGCTGATCCCGGGCATGTTCAGATCCATCACGACGACGTCGGGCGCGAGCTCCCGCACCAAGCGCAGGGCCTCGGTGCCGTTGTCGCATTCGCCGACCACCTGAACCTGCTGCTCTTCGAGCAGGTTGCGCAGGCCCGTGCGGAACAGGTCGTGGTCGTCCACGAGCAGGACGCGCGGGCTTGCTGTCTCGAGAGTGGCGTCTGGGTCGGGCAGTTTGGCCTACCTGGGCGAAGGCCGGCTCAGTCTATCGTCGTTTTTCAGGGGCTCTGCGAACGGATCAGTGCAGGACGATCGTCACCGTGCGCCGGCCCCAGGCGTTTGCCTGGGCGGTCGTCGGGAACCAGAGGTCGATCGTCGTGCCGACGACAGCGCCACCCGTATCGGCCGCAACGGCTTCGCCGTAGCCAGGGATCGTCATGTGGGTTCCGAGTGGGATCACGGACGGGTCGACCGCAACGACGCCCCAGCCCGCAGGCAGGCCGGTCGCAGTCGAGCCGGCAAGGGAGTAGCCGGTCGCGAAGACGGTGACGGTGCCGCCTGTCGCCGGCCCGGCGGCGGGCAGTGCAACGGTCGCGTCGGCGGCGGGATGGCGGATGAGCTTCGCGCTCTGCAGCTCTGCCGCGTGGGCCCGAGCGAGGAGGCTGCCGAGCTCGGCGTCGTTCAGCCGGCGCCGGATCGCAAGCGATCCGATGTAGGCGCTGCGCGCCTCGCGTGTCCGCGACAGCGCCAGCGCGGTCGACCGGGCCTCCAAGGACGCCGCTGCGAGTGCGGACTCGCGCGCTGCGAGCTTCGCCGCGGCAGCCTGCAGGTCGGCTCTGGCGGCTTTCAGCTGGCGGAGCACGTCCTCGCCCTGGCCCGTGACCCGGCTCAGGTTGTCCAGGCTCGTCAGCGCCTCGTCGAGGCTCTTGGCGCCGAAGACGATGTCGAGCGGTTCGACGCTTCCCTGCTCGTAGAGCAGCCGGAGCCGGGTCGCAAGAGACGCGTGCGCGATGCGGCTGCCGCGCCGGGCGACACCCAGCTGCTCGGCGACGCTGTCTCGCTCCGCGCGGAGGGTTGCCGACTGCGTACGGAGCGTCGCGAGGCGTGACCTCGCCGAGCTGAGCTGCTGGTCGAGCGAGTAAAGATCGAGCACCGCGGCACGCGACTTCGCCGCGATCTGCGCGTTCTCGTGGCGGAGATCCGGGGCGCTCTGGGTCGACCCGGCAAGGCCGAGTGCTGGCGCCGCGAGGACGGCGAGGGCGATGGCGGCGAACGGCAAAAGGCGCCGACGCGGCGTTTGTGCCTGCCCGAGCACGGCCAGGACCGTACCACAGTCGCTGAGGAGGAACCCCTGCTCCGGCGGAGAATTAGACAGGTTTCAGCGTCGGATCGACCAGGTTTCAACCCCAGAAGGGGTAGATCTCGTTGACGGGCGTCCGGAAACCTTGCTAGCCTCCTGCCTTCGTGACGTACCGGCCCCTCCCGGTGCGCCCGTCCCGCCCCCGTCAAGGGGGTTGTCATTCGTAGGCTGGGACTGGCGCCGTACGTTCTCGCGGTGGTCTGCATCGCCTCTGTGGCGGCAGTCCCAGCGTTTGCCGACCGCTCGGTGAGCTCCAAGCGCGAGCAGGCCCAGCAGGTGCTCGGGCAACTCCGCACCCTGTCTGATCAGCTCGAGCGCGCGCGCTCCGAATACGTAGCCTCGACGGCTCAGCTCGCGAGGATCCAACGCGATCTGCGTGAGAACCGTCACGAATTACGCATCGCGAAGCACAATTTGCATGCAAGCCAGCGGGCGGTCGCTCAGCGCCTCGTCACGCTGTACACCTCCGACCAGGCCTCAACGCTCGAGGTGATCCTCGGAGCCCAGAGCCTCGACGACGTGCTGACGCGCATGGACAGCGCGAAGAGCGTCACGTCTCTCGATGCGAGGGTCGTCAGCCAGGTCAAGACGTTCAAGGCCGCGATCAAGCGGAACGGAACCCAGCTCGCAAAGGCGCACGCGACGCAGGCACAGGTCGTCGCTCGCCGCTCCGCCGCGAAGAGCTCCATCGAGTCGAAGATCTCGGAGCAGAACAGCCTGCTCTCCTCGATCAAGGGTCAGATCGCGCAGTTGATCGCTGCAGAGCAGCGCCGGCAGATCCAGATCGCCGCGGCCGCTCAGGCGCGCCTCGCCCAGCACCATCAGGAGGCGGTGGCAGCGGTTGCCGACACGGTCGTCGGCATCTCAGCCGTCACGCCGCAGGCGGAGACCGTCGTCGCCCCGCCGCCGACCCACGGCGGAGCGGTCGAGATGGCGATGTCACAGCTCGGCACTGCGTACGTGTGGGGTGGTGCTGCGCCGGGTGGCTTCGACTGCTCGGGGCTCGTCATGTGGGCCTACGCGCAGGTCGGCGTCTCGCTGCCTCATTCGACCTACGCGCAGTACGGGATGGGTGTCCCGGTCTCGCGCGACCAGCTTGCACCGGGCGACATCGTCTTCTTCGACGGGCTCGGCCACGAGGGGATGTACATCGGCGGCGGCCAGTTCATCCACGCGCCGCACACAGGTGACGTCGTCAAGATCTCCAACCTCTCCGAAGGTTGGTACGCGTCAACGTACGTCGGCGCTCGGCGCATCCTCTAGGTCCGCGCCGCCGGGCGTCGTACGATCCGGAGCGTGTCGGGCGAGCCTCTCGTCGACGTCGACTGGATCGCCGCGCATCTGACCGATCCGAACGTGCGACTCGTCGAGGTCGACGTCAGCCCGGCCGCGTACTCCGAGGGTCACATCCCCGGCGCGAGCCTCTGGAATGCCTAGGGGGATCTGCGGGACGCAGGCTACGCGCCGGTCGGGCGAGACGACCTGGGATCTCTGCTCTCGCGTTCGGGGATCACACCGGAGTCCAGGGTGGTCTTCTACGGCTACGGCGTGCCGCTCGGCTTCTGGCTGCTCCGAGCCTACGGCCATCCGGACGTTCGCATGCTGATGGGGTCTTGCGCCCAGTGGGCAGAGCAGGCCCACCGCTGGAGTACGGATTCGCCTGCCGAGGCGGTCGCTCCTCGTCTGCCGTTGAGCGAGGACGCGACGCTCATTGCTGATCGCCAGGCGGTCGAAGCCGCCGTGGAGAGCGGGGCGGAGTTGCTGCTCGACGTGCGTGCGCCGGCGGAGTACCACGGCGAGCGTTTCTGGCCGTCGGGCGCCTCCGCCGATGTCGGTCGTGCCGGGCACATTCCCGGCGCCGTCAACGTGCCGATCGATCTGGTTCGTGCCGAGGACGGGACGCTGAAGCCGGCGGACGAGCTACGGACGATCTTCGATGCTGCGGGCGTCACGGGCGAGCAGCCGGTGATCGTCTACTGCACGATCGGCAACCGAGCAAGCGAAGCCTGATTCGCACTGACCCAGCTGCTCGGCCTTTCCGACGTCCGCGTGTACTACGGCTCGTGGGTCGACTGGGGCAAGGCCAAAGCCACTCCAGTCGTCGCGGGGGCCGAGCGAGGCTGAGTTGTACAATACTGAACCAAATGGTTCAGTTTAAGACACCGGTCGACCGCGCGTTCGCGGCCCTCGCCGATCCCACCCGCCGTGCCGTGCTCGAACGCCTCGGCGCCGGCCACGCGACGATCAGCGAGCTCGCCGAGCCGTTCGGCATGTCGCTGACCGGGATGAAGAAGCACGTGCTGGTTCTCGAAGAGGCGAATCTCGTGATCACGGAAAAGGTCGGCCGTGCGCGCAAATGCGTGCTCGCGCCGTATGCCTTTGAAGGGATCAGCATGTGGCTGCAGCGGCTCGACCGCTTCGCGCAGGTTGTCCAACGAACGAAAGGAGCACGATGAGCACCACCGTCACCACTCCGAGCGAGCTCGAGATCCGCGTCGAGCGGATCTTCGATGCGCCGCGCACGCACGTCTACTCCGTCTGGACGGATCCGGCCCTGATCCCCGAGTGGTGGGGCGACGGCACCGTCGTCGAGGAGATGGATGTCCGGCCGGGCGGCACCTACCGGTTCCAGACCGCATACGGCACGGTCGAGGGTGAGTTCCGTGAGGTCGACCCTCCTGTGCGCCTCGTCCAGACGTTCCAGAATCATCTGCAGACACTCGAGTTCGAGGAGCTCGGGGAGCAGACGAAGCTGACCCAGACGATGCTCTTCGAGACGACGATCGAGCGGGACACGACCATGCAGTACGGCGTCGAGGCAGGGGCGAAGGCGGGCTTCGCACGCGTCGACGCGTTGCTGCAGAAGATCGCGGCCTAGGGCGAGTGCACAGGCTCAGCAAGGAGGAGGCTCGCCAGATCGCGGTTCGTGCGCAGCTCCTCGACGCGAAGCGGCCGGCCGATCTGCAGGCAGTCGTCCAGCAGCTGACGCTGCTGCAGATCGACCCGACCGCTGCGATCGCGCCGAGCGCGGACCTCGTCGCGTGGAGCCGTCTCGGCTCGACGTATCGGCCGGCCCACCTGCGGCAGGCGCTCGAGCAGGATCGAACCCTGTTCGAGCACAACGCCCTCGTGCGGCCGATCGGCGACCTAGGCCTCTATCTCGCCGGCGCATCAGAGCTCCCGAGCTACGAGCGCACGCGGCAGTGGCTTCGCGACAACGACAGCTTCCGGCGCGAGATCCTGTCGCGGCTCGGCGAGCTGGGGCCGCTCACCTCGCGTGAGATTCCCGATACGTGCGTGGTGCCGTGGGCCTCGAGCGGGTGGACCGGGAATCGCAACGTCACGCAGATGCTCGAGCTCCTGATGGTGCGCGGCGAGGTCGCGATCTCGGGGCGGATCGCACGCGAGCGGCTCTGGGACGTTCCCGAGCGGGTCTATCCCGCCGGTGTCGTCATTCCGCCGGTCGAGGAGGCACAGCGGATGAAGGACGAACGGCGGCTCGGCTCACTCGGGATCGCGCGGCGGAAGACGACCGCGGTGCCGGTCGAGCCGGCGGACGTGGGTGAGGCCGGCGAGCCGGCGATCGTGGAGGGCCTCCCCGGCGAGTGGCGGGTCGACCCTGGTGCGCTCGGTCTCGAGTTCGAGGGCCGCACCGCCCTCCTCTCGCCCTTCGACCGGCTGATCCACAATCGCGTTCGCGCCCAGGAGCTGTTCGATTTCGAGTACACGCTCGAGATGTACAAGCCGGCCGACAAACGCCGCTGGGGCTATTTCGCGCTGCCGGTACTCCACCACGATCGCCTGATCGGGAAGGTCGACGCAAAGGCGGACCGGGCCGCCTCGGTGCTGCGCGTGCACGCGATCCACGAGGACGTGAAGTTCAGCGCAACGATGCGGAGCGCCGTCGATGCAGAGCTGGCCGATCTCGCCGAGTGGTTCGGGCTTGCCGAGGTCGGACGCTGATCGGCCGTTAGACCTCTCGCCAAGGCGCCGGCTTTCGAACCCACGGCGCAGGAGTGACCGTCCGGGCGGTCGTCCAGCCCGTTTTTGCGCATGCGGCGGCAATTGTCGTGGTGCTTTGCGAGCATCCCACCCGCTATCTCACCCGGCCGACCCGCCTGACCGAACAAGAGGCAACTGGCCCACCCGCGATTCTGCCCCAGCCAGAGCCAAAAAACCGCCCTGTGGACAAAACGTCACAGAACAGAGACGGTGCCTGGCACCGTTTTTCGGTGGCACCGTTTTTCGGGCGTCGCCCGTTGCGGCGCCCCTCTTTGCGCTCCCCGGTGAGAAGATGACGCTGTGAGTTCCGACGATCCGATTGAGATTCGCCGCCTCGCCGGTGCGGCTCTGCACGCGCACGTTGGCGCGCTTGCGGACGTCTTGCACGACTGCGTCGCTGGGGATGCTTCGGTCGGCTTCATGGCGCCGTTCACAGAGGCTGACGCGCGCGCTCAGCTCGACGCCATGGTGGCCGAGGTCGACCGAGGCCGCCGGCTCCTCCTCGCGGCCTTCGCCGACGGCACGGTCGTCGGCACCGTTCAGGTGATCCTCGTTCTGCCGCCGAACCAGCCACACCGTGGCGAGATCACGAAGCTCCTCGTCCACCGCTCGGCGCGCAAGCGCGGCGTCGCTGAGCGACTGATGCGGCGCGCCGAAGCCGAGGCGCTCACCGAAGGGAAGAGCCTGCTCGTCCTCGACACCGTCACCGGCGACCCCGCCGAGCGGCTCTACACGCGGCTCGGCTGGACGCCCGTCGGCGTCATCCCCGACTACGCGCTCTACCCCGATGGACGAACGTGCGCCACGACCGTCTTCTTCAAGCCTCTCGGATCGGCGTCAGGATGAACAGCGGGATGGTGCGCGTCGTGCGCCGCTCGTAGCGTGCATACCCCGCATAGGTGCCGGTGATCGTCGGCCAGAGCCGGCTTCGCTCGTCGGCCGAGGCCTCGCGCGCCTGCACGGCGAGTTGCTCGGCGCCGATCTGGACGCGTGCCACCGGCCTTTGCCGCAGGTTGAGCGACCAGTCGGGCTCGCGGTCGGCTCCGCCGTTCGAGGCGACGATGACGAGCTCCGATCCGCTTCGGAAGAAGGTGAGCGGCGTCGTGCGCGGCTTGCCGGATCGCCGGCCGGTCGTCGTCAGCAGCAGCACCGGCATGCCGGCCACCCTGCCGCCGAGGCGACCGCCGCTCAGACGCTGCAGGCCGAGGTGCAGACGACTGAGCGAGCGGATCAGCCTACGCCGCGACCGCGGCTCCGAGAGGGAACGGGACATCCGGCCACCGTACTGCGACGAGCCCGAACCATGAAAGAATTTCACCCTGGCAGGCCCTCCCCAGGGTACGTTGCCCACGTGACCGAAGCCCGCGAAGCACGGCTGGCCCACAACGAGAGTGTCTTTCGAACGGTCAACGAAAGCATCAACGGAATCGCGATAGCGCTCGGCGGCGACCAGCCCTACGAGTTCATCTGCGAATGCTCGACGAGCGACTGCTTCGAGCGTCTCGTCCTGACGCTTGCCGAATACGAGCACGTCCGCGCGGACGGAGCCTACTTCCTGCTCGCCGCCGGCCACGAGGACATCGAGGTCGAACTGGTCGTCGAGACGCACGATGCCTACGTGATCGTCGAGAAGGACGGCGTCGCCGGGCTTGCGGCGCACGACGCCGATCCGCGCGCATGATCGGTCCTCGGTTTGAATCGCCAGGGGGCGGGTGAAGAGACGATCGTGGCCGATCTTAAAAAACGACGCAGCATGCTCGTGATCCTGATCGCCGCGTGCCAAACGGCACGTACTGCCTTCGAGGCAGCCGGCAACGAGGTCGACTCGGAGCTCCTTGCTGACCTGACGAAGATGATCGAGCGCTCCGAAGCCGAGCTCGCGAAGCTCTCTTCCGACATCGCCGATCAGTCGTAGAGCGCAGCCAGATCGTCTGCGAAATGCTCGAGCACGACCTTGCGGCGTAGCTTCAAGGTCGGCGTGATCTCGTCCTCCTCGAGTGAGAACTCCCGCGGCAGGATCCGGAATCGCTTGATCTGCTCGTAGCGTGACCGGCCCTCGTTGACGGCATCGACGGCGCGCTGTACCGCATCGTGGTCGTCGGGCCCGGCCTGTTCGGGGTCGAGCGTGATCAAGGCGGCGATGTACGGCTTGCGGTCACCGACGACGACTGCCTGCGAGATCACGCGATGCGCCTTCAGCTCGTTCTCGAGATTCTGCGGGGCGACGTTCTTCCCGCCCGCGGTGACGATGATGTCCTTCTTGCGGTCGGTGATCACGAGAAAGCCGTCCGCATCCAGGTGGCCGACGTCGCCCGTGTGGACGAAGCCCTCGTCGTCGAGCACCTCTGCGGTCGCCTCGGGATCGCGGTAGTACCCCGCGAACACCGTGTTCGAGCGGAGGAGGATCTCGCCGTCTTCCGCGATCCTGATCTCGACGCCCGGCAGCGGCTTCCCCACGGTGCCGAAGCGGAAGTGCTCGCGTGTGTTGACGGTCGCTGCTGTCGTCACCTCGGAGAGCCCATAGCCCTCGAGGATCAGGATGTCGAGGCCGTGGAAGAACTCCGCGATGTCCCGCGAGAGCGGGGCGCCGCCCGCGTTCGCGATGCGCAGGCGTCCGCCGAGCCGCTCTTTCACCTTCGAGAAGACGAGCCTGTCGGCGACTGCATGTTGCAGCGCGAGCACGCGGGGGACTGGTCTCTTCGCCTGACGCAGCTTCGAGACGCGAGATCCGACGCCGAGCGACCAGTCGATCAGGTGTCGTCGCGGGCCCGTCGTCTCGTCGAACTTGCCGAGCACTACCGAATGGATCTTCTCGTAGACGCGGGGGACGCTCGGGAACAGCGTGGGGCGCACGCGCACCAGCTCGGTCGCGGCGCGCAAGGGGTCGGGTAGGAACGCGATCGTGAAGCCGATGTAGACCGACGAGAGATGCAACAGCCGGCCGTAGTTGTGTGCGAGCGGCAGGTAGAGCAGCATCACGTCGCCCGGCTCCGTGAGCCGGTCGTCCATCTCGTCGCCCTTCTGCACCATTGCGTAGTAGTTGCGGTGGCGGATCATGCACGCCTTCGGCGGGCCTGTCGTGCCGGAGGTGTAGATGAACGTGAAGAGATCGTCCTCCTCGATCGAGTCGGC
>JACDGR010000474.1:1597-2480 GCA_013821525.1 Actinomycetota bacterium | reverse complement strand
CTATCGCCTGCTCGAATATCTGCTGGGACGTGAGCTGCGGTCCGAGGTCGATCGCCGCCGTGCAGAATCCCTCGCCGAGAAGAATTCTGCTGTAGCCGCCGAACGTCGCCGCCTCCGAGATCAGCTCCTGTCTGTCGCTGACATCCGCGTCGCTCCACCCTTCGAGCAGGCCGAGCGTGTGGTCCGCGGTGAAGCGTGATGTCGAGATCGGTGTGTACGTGCCGAGCGACGTGCAGTCGTTCGTCGAGTACAGCGTTTCGTTGGGATCGAGATCGCGACGGTCGTACGACCAGCGCGCAGCCGTGAGTGTGCCATCCTCCAGCTCGCCGCTCATCAATCCACTGGCGACGACGTACGAGCCGTAGGTGCAGAAAAAGTCACCGATGGCGCTGTTCACGAGCAGCGACGCGTTCGCCGGGATTTCGAGGGAGCCCGGGTCGATCGCGTCCGGCGACTTCACATCGAGAAGATTGCTGCATGCCGCTGCAAAGCAGATCGTCGCAATCGACAGAAATGCCCAAGCCTTCGTGCGCGCAGTGCGCGCGGTTCGCGTCTGCATGTCGGTTGACCTGTATGAGTCGTTTGGCATCATGACGGCGCTCAGTAAGAGAGATGGAGAGTCGTGACGAACTGCATGAGCTGGGGCGTCACATCCTGCTCCCACTGTCCAAATCCTCTGGTACCGCCCTGGAAGGACGCCTCGGGATCGAGGCCGTCGTACTTGGTCCACGTCTTGAGGTTGCGACCCGCTATGGAAATCGTTGCGCCAGCGGAGCGAAGCGCGGATGCGAAGCGGTCGGGGAGCGAGTACGTGACCGACACCTCACGAAGCTTCAGGAAGCTCGCATCCTTGATGATGTCGCTGTAGTACGAGCTGCTCGTC
>JACDGR010000474.1:0-1587 GCA_013821525.1 Actinomycetota bacterium | reverse complement strand
GCGTCGCGAGGTCGAAGCCGCGATCCGGGTACCAGTTCGACTCGCACAAGTCGAAAATGTGGCAGCGAACGCGAGCGTTACCGTCGACCTTCTTGTAGCCGGTCTTGCTGTCGAGCATCACGAACAGCTGGAAGTTCTTGAAGAACTTGAGGGTCGATGTTGCCGATCCTTCGAAGTTCGGCAGGGTGCGGCCCAGGTAGACGACAGGAGCGCCGCTGCAGGCGATCGCGGTGTGACTCGACGTACCGTCGTCGCAGGTAACATCCGTGACGCTGCCATCGGAATTGAGCGTCGAGCCTACCACCTTCTTCGCGTACCAGGCTCCGACCGAGGACCCGACGACGTGACGCACGTTCGTCGATGCCTGGAGGAAGGCGGCGCCGTTGAGATCCGCCACCTTCGAATCGGCCTTCGCGAGGTTGACGCCGATCGTCCATTCCGTGTTCTGCGTCTGATATGGCGTTCCGTGCATCGAAAGCTCGAAGCCGTGCTTGGTGATCTTGCCGGCGTTGACGAACTGCGTGCCCGGGAAGCCCGTTGACGGCGCAACCTGCTGCGCGAGAATCGCCTCTTTCGTTCCGCCGGTAAAGTAGGTGAACTCGAGGCCGGCGCGATCGTGAAGGAAACCTGCGTCGAAGCCGAACTCGGTTTCGTACGCGCGCTCCGGCCCGAGCCCGGGGTTGCCGATGTTGAGCGGTGTAACCGATGCGCCGAAGGGACCAGGTACCGCGCCGTAGTTTTTCCGCGCCGAGTAGGCGAGGGGTGACTGGCCGGACTGTCCGTACGCCGCTCGGAGGCGGAGGGTCGAGAGCTGAGAGATGTGAAAGAACGGTTCTTCACTCAGCACCCACGATCCGCTGATCTTAGGATAGTACACATTGCGAAAGCGACTTCCGAACGCACTGTTGTTGTCCAGACGAAGGCCGCCGGTGATGAAGAGGCGATCCCTCCACGCCAACTCCTCCTGCGCGTAGAAGCCGACGGTGTTGTCGAGCGTATCGGCCGACTCCGTCACTTGCTGTGACGTGGTCGAGGACAGCGACGAAAGACCCGGCGCCGGGAAGTCGTTTCCCGAGCCGTTGAGATACCGGCCGTCGCGCTTCGTAATATCGCTTCCGAACGACGTCGTCGAGCGAAGGGTGCTGTTGATTGGCGCGACGAAGTTCGCGACGTAACTCGACGTGAACTGCCGCGTGTTGCGCTGCTTTTCGATCTTGTATCCGGAGTCGGCGTCGGTATCGAAGAAGTACGAGAGATCATGATGCACGCCAGCCAGCTCCTGGCTACTCTCATCGCCTTCGTCGAGTCCAAGCGTCAGCCGCTGGTTGAACCACGAGAGAGGGTGGTGGTTGACCGTCACGCCACCGGTGAAGCGATTGATCGACTGAAAGAGATTGTATTCCTGATGGTACGAACTCGGGAGGCCGCTCAGGAAGCCGAGGTGCGGCGTGCCGATGTTGGCGGGATCCGCGTAGTAGGTCGTCCACGTCGTGCCGCCAAAGCCGGCTTCCGCGGGAAGATTCGTTTTGCCCACGATGTATCCGGCGGTCGCCGTGATGTCGAGCTTCTCGCTCGGCGTCACCGAGA